>JANLHE010000476.1 GCA_024653875.1 Acidobacteriota bacterium | reverse complement strand
TGTGGTTCATCATGCCGGTGCCGCGCGTTTCGGTGAGGAACTGCGAGCGGAAGCCGATGAGGCCGCGCGCCGGAATCGCGAACTCCAGGCGCACGCGGCGATGACCACGCCCTGGAACTCCTCGGCGACGTCGATGACCAGGTCTTCCACCGGTTCCATGCGCACGCCGCCGACGTCTTTCGTCACGATCTCCGGGCGCGCAGGCGCGATACCTGGGTCCGTGCATCGCGTCCAACGCCGCTGCCGCGAGAAGGTTGGTGGCGCATGCCATCATCGCGCGCCAACACGAGGCCTGGTTTTGGGACTTGCTACCCAACAATGGGGAAGCGGTTGCGATGGCGCGCGATCTGGGCTTTACGCCACTGCGCCATTTGTCGCGTATGGTGCGAGGCCAACGCCCGCGTGGCAATGAAGCGATGGCTTTCGCGATTGCGGGATGCGCCGCAGACTCACCTTGATCGTGCACCAGGAAGCCCTGACTTCGCTCGGCCGGCCCGCGCGCTGGCTATTCGCCCGGCACTCGTCTGCTCAGAGCCCTGTGTACTTCGGTCAGCAGGGTCGCTCGACTGAGCGGCTTCCCGATGACGCGATATCCCGGATCCAGCAGGCCGCTGTCGGAGAGCATCCCGCGGGAATACCCCGTCATCAGGACGACCGGCAATCCGGGATGCGTGCGCCGCAGGTAATCGGCGAGCGCCTTCCCGTTCATTCGCGGCATGACCACATCGGACAGCACCAGATCAACGGCCAGACCTCGGACGTCCAGGTGGGCGATCGCCTCTTCGCCATCGCTGGCTTCGGTTACCGCATAGCCGGCTGACTCGAGCAGGCGCCGCGCCACCAGCCGCACCTGGGGCTCGTCTTCCACGAGCAGGATTCGCTCCCCATCTCCCCTGGACTCGCTCCCCAACGGGGGGGCCTCGACCGCAGACGCCGCGGGCTGGCCGGAATGGGCGAAGAGCATCTCGAAGACGGTGCCCTTTCCGACCTCGGATGTCGCGGAGATATGCCCTCCCCACTGTGTGACGATCCCGTAGCAGCTCGCGAGACCGAGCCCGGTGTTCCTACCGACATCCTTGGTGGTGTAGAACGGCTCGAAGACGTGCGCGAGAATCTCGGGGGCCATGCCGACCCCCGTGTCGCTTACGGCGAGCCGAACGTAATCCCCAGGCTCCATCCCCGCGTGGTTCCTCTCGTCGGCCTCGGTCAGGAGGGTGTTCGACGACTCAATGGTGAGGGTCCCGCCGTTGGGCATGGCGTCGTGGGCGTTCATCGTGAGGTTCACGAGAACCTGCTCGAGCTGGGACCGGTCCGCCCAGATGTTCCAGAGCCCGGGTGCGAGGTCGAGCACCATGGTGACACGCCCGGTGACCAGGCTCCGCAGCATCGGCTCGAGGTCGCGGACCAGCAGATCGAGTTGAAGCACCTGGGGTTGGCCCACCTGCCGCCGGGCGAACGACAGCAGCTCACTGGTGAGGCGCGCGGCCCGGTTGCCCGCCGAGATGATCTGTTGCACATCCTCGACATGCGGCGTCTGACCGAGTGTTTCACGCAGCACTTCGGCGTTGCCGAGCACCACGGTGAGCATGTTGTTGAGGTCGTGCGCGACACCCCCGGCCAGCCGCCCGACGGTCTCCATTTTCTGCGCTTCGTGCAGATTGCGCTCGACCTTCAGGCGCTCCGCGCTCTCCTGGGCCAGCGCCGCTGTTCGCTCCGCGACCCGCTCCTCCAGCCGATCGCGGGCCTCGGCCAGTTCGCTCGTCCGCTGCGTGACCAGGTGCTCGAGTTGTCGCCCGCGCTGGGCGATCACTCGGTTGCGGATCGCGCCGACGCCGACGCCGCACCCGATGAGCAACGCGCCGAGCAGCAGGTAAAACGGCCAGGTGCTGGTGAACGGAGCCGCCAGCCTGAGGGACACCCGCGCCTCCTCGGTGCTCCAGACGCCATCTTGGTTGGCCGCGCGTACACGGAAGGTGTAGTCCCCGCCGCCGAGCCCTGCGTAGGCGATTCGGCTCTGGCTTCCGGCCTCGAGCCAGTTTGCGTCCTTTCCGTCGAGACGATAGAGCAGGCGCAGCCGCTCGGGCAGACCCAGGGCAGGCGCGGTGATCGTAAATTCCAGTTTGCCCGCGCCGAGCGCGGCGGCGATCTCGCCGTTGACCGGGTATGAGACGTCGTTCAGCGCTGCCGAGAGAATCAGCGGTCGCGGCGGGTTCCCGTTGCGCGGGATGTTCGCCGGGTCGACGATCACGAGGCCACCCGCGCTGGCGAAAAGGAGCGTGCCGTCCGGGGTGACCGCGCTCGGCGAATCGCCATAGGTGTTGAACTCGACGCTGAGGAGGCCGTCAAGTCGATCGAACAGGCGGAACCTGAACGGGGCCTTCGGGTCTATGGCGTGGCGCAGGAGTTCCGCCTCGTCGTATTGCAGCAGTCCCTCGCTGGCCGCCACCCAGAGGCGTCCCGCGCGGTCCCGCTCGATGGAGTAGACGTCCGTGACCGGAATGCCCTCGCCGTGCAGGGAAAAGCAGCGGCCGTCGCGGTACAGGCTCAACTGGGAGCCGATGCCCGTCCCGAACCAAAGCCCGGCGTCGGTGGCACGAAGGGCAGAGAACAGCTGGGGATCGCCAGCTTCGCAGACGCGCTCGAGATTGTCTCCGGCCACTCTGTATAGCGCACCCGCGGCCAGCCACGTCGTCCCCTTGGAATCGCGGGTGATCCCCCAGATTGGCTCCGTCAAGCGTCCGGAGGGGTCGCGGAACTCCTTCACTGAATCGCCGCGCTCCCGGTAGAGTACCCGGGAAGTGCCTCCGGTCCAGAGCGTCCCATCCGGGTCCGAGTAGAACGAGTACGCGGCGCCCGAGAAACCGTGACTCCCTGTCGGTGCCCACCGGGAGAGTACGCCGGCGGGGTCGAGGCGCCAGGTGCCAAGGGGGCGCTGAGAACTGAAGTAGAGCGTCCCGTCCCGGCGCGGCTCCAGGGTGCCGCTCCAGTGTTCGAGCGCCGCCCCGCTCGCGTCGCGGACCGGCGTGATCAGCCCACCGCGGATCCGGCTGATCCCGCCGCGCCGCGTGCCGAGCAGGATGCTCCCGCCGGGCTCGACGGCGATCGACCAGACGTCGTTGTCACCCAGCCCTTCACGCACTGTGAGGTTTCGAATCGCGCGCGGGCGCAGGCGATCGAGGCCGCCGCTCGTGCCGATCCAGATGTTCCCTTCGCGATCCTGCAGCAGCGCGGCGACATGGTCATCGCTCAACCCGTCGTCGGACGAGAACCTGGTGAACCGCCCCTCGTCGTACCGACTGATGCCACCGCCGGCGGTTCCGATCCACACGCGGCCCCGGTCGTCCTCCATCAGCACCGTGATCGTGCCGACGACCTGAAGCACCGCCTTCGGGAACCGTCGGATCGTCCCGCCGCCCTGCCTCGCAGGAGTGGACACCACTGCCAGTCCGTCCTTCTCGCCCAGCCAAAGCTGGCCGCGGCGGTCGAACATCATGGCGGTCGGCGCGGTCCCGCTGGCGGCGCTCCAGAGATCGGGACGCGGAACCAACGACGCTGCCTGCAGCTCGTGCAGGCCGTCAATCCCCGTCCACAATGTCCCATCGGGGGACACGGCCAGAAGTCCGCTCGTCCCCTGAGGGGAGAGTCGGACCGGCTCGCCACCTTGGATCCTGAAAATGCCCTTGGGCACGCTGAAGTAGATCGAGCCGTCGGGTGCCCTCGCGATGCCGGCCACTTGGCCAACCGGGTCGACACCGCCCGGGAGGCGCACCTGGCTGGTGGAACCATCCGGCAACCGGCGCACCAGGCCGACCACGGTTTGACTGGCCGCCCAAAGAGCGTCGCCTTCACCCGCAAGGATCGTCTCGACGCCGTTGAGGGGGAATGTCCAGGGCTCGAGGAACTGCCTGCCGTCGAAGCGATAGATGCCGCGAGGGGAGGCGACGAGAAGAAACCCGAAGGAATCCTGGGCGAGGGCCGACACGGAGATGTCAGGGAATTCGGCGCGAGTCCCAAGCCACGCATCGTGGATGTACTCACCGTTGGGCCCCGTCAGCGTACGCGGCGGGAGTTGCGAGGTCTGGGCGTCAGCCACGGCGGCGGCGAGACCAAGCATGATGCCCCAGACCAGGATCGTGTGCCGCAGCTGCAGTCGGGTGTTGCCCATTCGTGGCTTCCTGGATTGTACCGGGAATCTCGGCGGGCGAGTTAATTGAGTCAGGCCACTGCGGCCTGCTCATAGTAGCGCGCTTCGAATTCCGCCGGCGGCACAGAGCCGAGGGGCTCCGAGCGCCAGGCGGATGCCGATCTCGCTTCGGCGACTGGCCACCATGTAGCCATCACGCCGTAGAGGCCGATGCTGGCCAGCAGGATGGCCAGTACGCCGAAGAACCCCGACAGTGTGGCCATCAGCCGATCCCGAAGGAGCGTCTCGCGAACCATGGTCGGAAAGGCGCGGCAGCTCAACGTGATCTCGGGACTGTGCCTGGCGGCGATCTTCGTCACCGCGGACCGGACGCCGGTGAGCGACAACCCCGAGCGCAGCACGACACGAAGATCCGTGCCGGGGTCGCGCTCCTGAGCGGCTGCCCTGTAGACAATCGGCTGAAATGGCTCCCTCAGGTCGACGGAGGTCGTGTCGTTCCAGGTGATCTGCCCCAACGACTGATAAGGGCCGTTACGTCACCAAAAGACCCACGTAATACGGCTGATCGCCCGCGTCAGGCTCTTGCCTCACGTCTCCCGGCGGGGCCGCATGTTCGCGGCCAGCACGCGCTTGCGCATGCGCAGGTTGTGCGGCGTCACTTCCACCAGCTCATCGTCGTTGATGAACTCGATCGCCTGTTCGAGGCTCATCAGGCGGGGCGGAATCAGGCGGATGGCCTCGTCCGCGCCGGACGCGCGCATGTTCGACATCTTCTTCTCGCGGACGATGTTGACGTCG
>JANLHE010000466.1 GCA_024653875.1 Acidobacteriota bacterium | reverse complement strand
GACATCGGGGAGGGTGTTCACGCGCGCGACCAGATCATCAAGAAACGCCAGCGCCACCTCGCGGCGGGCCTCGGCCTCAGCCAGGACGGGCGCGAGTCGCTGCTTGAGGCGGGGGTCTGCGGGCGAGCGGGTCAGGATGGCGATGGCGACGGGCACGGGACACCTTCCTGCACGTGCGGCGGGGAGCCTCACGACCGTGCGTGCTTCTAGTCTACATGTCCCGGCGGCCTTCCATGGCCTTCGACATCGTGAACTCGTCGGTGTAGTCCAAATCCGATCCGACAGGCACGCCCATCGCAATCCGGCTCACGCGCACGCCCAGCGGCTTGAGGAGCTTCGCCAGATACAGGGCCGTGGCCTCCCCTTCGACCGTGGGGTTCGTCGCGAGGATGACTTCTTCCACGCCGCCGTCGGCCACACGGCCGAGCAGCCCCGTGATGCGCAGATCGTCCGGCCCCACGCCTTGGAGCGGCGCGATGGCGCCCATCAGGACGTGATACTTCCCCCGAAACCCGCGGGTGCGCTCCACGGCCCACACGTTTTCCGGCTGTTCCACCACGCAAATCGTCCGCCGCTCGCGCGCGGGATCCGTGCAGTAGTGACAGGGATCCACGTCGGTGATGTTGCTGCAGATCGTGCAGTAGGTGACGCGCTCCTTCACCAGGAGCATCGCCGCGCACAAGGCGTCCACCTCTTCGCGCGGGGTCTTGAGGAGGTGGTATGCGAGACGTTGTGCGCTCTTGGCGCCGATGCCGGGCAGGCGCTGCAACGCGGCCACCAGTCCGGCCAGGGGATCGGTGGACATCACGGCAGGCCCGGCAGGCCCATTCCGCCCGTCATTGCCTGAATCTGGCCCTGCATCTGGCTGGCGAGGGCTTCGTCCACCTTGCGGCTCGCGTCATTCGCGGCGGCCACGATCAGGTCCTGCAGCATCTCGACATCCTCTTTCGAGACCACCTCGGGATCGAGCTTGATGGCGAGCAACTGCTTGTGACCGCTGACGGTCACGGTCACCATGCCGCCGCCGGCCGAGGCCTCCACGCGCATCTCGGCCATCTGCTTCTGGAGGCGCTCCTGCATCTGCTGCGCCTGCTTCATCATGTTCTGGATGTTCACTGGATCTCCTCCACGTCCTCGATGTCGCCACCGAACACATCGAGCACGTTCTGCACGGCGGGTTCGGCCCTGGCGCGCGCGCGCAGGTCGGCCTGGCGGCCGGCATCCGCCGGGGCGGCCTTCGGGGCGGCGTCGGGCGTCCGCGCGGCGGCCGGTGCAGCCACGCCTTCCTTCACCACGACGGTCATCTTGCGCCCGGTCAGGCTCCGCGCCAGGCTCTCGATCCACGCCCGCTTGCCTTCAAGCTGCGTGCGCAGGCTCTTGTGCGCCGGCGCGAACGTGAAGGCAATCACGTCGCCCTCCACATCCACGGTCTGCACCTGGGCGATCACCATCGCGAAGAACACCTTGTTGGATTCGCGAATGGAGGCCAGGAGCGAGGACTTGA
>JANLHE010000461.1 GCA_024653875.1 Acidobacteriota bacterium | reverse complement strand
TTACCTCGCGAACCGCGAGCGCATGATGCGGGTGAGGTAGCCGATGGCATTCCTCGCCCCGCTGTTTTTTCTCGGCCTGGCCGCGCTGGCCGTGCCCGTGCTGGTGCATCTCATTCAGCGCGAGCGCAAGACGCCGGTCGAGTTTCCGTCGCTGATGTTCCTGCGGCGCGTGCCCTATCAGTCCGTGCAGCGGCGGCGCATCAACAACTGGCTACTGTTCCTGCTGCGGTCGGCGGCCGTGCTGCTGATTGTCATCGCGTTCTCGCGTCCCTTCTTGAGCCAGACGCCGATGCAGGCGTCGGTGGCCATGGCGGGCGCGCGCGAAGTGGTGGTCCTGCTCGATCGGTCCGCGAGCATGGGGTACGGCGACCACTGGCAGCGGGCGAAGGACGAAGCGAAGCGGGTGATCGACGGACTGGGCGCGGGGGATCAGGCCACGCTCGTGCTGTTTGACCGCAATGCCGAAGAGAACGTACGCGCGACCGGCGACAAGACCCGGCTGCGCGCGGCCGTGGACGCCGCGCGGCTGTCGGCGGCGGCATCGCGGTACGGTCCCGCGCTCCGGCTGGCGCAAAGCCTGCTCTCGCGCTCCACGCTGGGGCGCAAGGAGGCCGTGGTCGTCAGCGACATGCAGCGCACCGGGTGGGAACGGCCCGAGGAGATCCAGTTTCCGGAAGGGACGACGTTTACGCCGGTGTCGGTGGCCGCCGCCGATACGGCGAACGTGTCGGTGACGTCGGTGACGTTCAAACGCACGCGGTTCGCCAACGAGGAGCGCGTGGTGGTGACGGCGGCAATCGCGAATCGGGGATCGGCACCCGTGGAGAACACGCCGGTCGTCCTTGAGGTCGATGGCCTTGATGTGGCCACCTCGCGGGCGACGCTGACACCCGGCGTGACCAACGCCGTGACGTTCCCGGCCTTCACCCTGGCGCAGTCGTTCGTGCGGGGCCGGGTCAAGGCGGGCACCGACGCGCTGGCCGCCGACAACGTGTTCCACTTCGTGTTGTCTCCCGCGCGTCCCACGCCCGTCCTGGTGGTCGTGCGCGACGGCGCGGCGGCCGCCGAGAGCCTGTTCCTGACCGCGGCGCTGGCCGTGGGGACGCCGGCGCAGTTTGACGCGCAGGTCGTGCCCGTGTCGAAGCTGACGGCCGACGCCCTCTCGCGCGCCCGCGTGGTCATTGTCAGTGACGCGACGATGCCCGGCACGCTGGGTCCGGCGATGAAGGGCTTCGTGGAACGTGGGGGCGGCGTCTTCTCGGTGGTGGGATCGCGCGGGGGCCCGCTCGACGGTTCGGGCGAACTGATGCCGGGAACACTGGCCGATCCCAAGGACGCCGCAGGCGGCCGGGCCCAGACGCTGGGCGTGATGGATTTCAGCCACGTTGTGTTTGAATTGTTCAAGACACCCAAGAGCGGCGATTTCTCCGGCGTGCGGTTCTTCCGGTATCGGCCGATGACGCCCGCGGCCGGAGACCAGGTGCTGGCGCGGTTTGCCGACGGCACGGTGGCGATGGCGGAGCGGAAGGTCGGGGCCGGCCGCGTGATTGCCTTCGGCTCGACGCTGGACAGCGACTGGAACGACTTGGTCCTCAAGCCGGTGTTCGTGCCGCTGCTGCATCAGGTGGCGCGGTACCTCGGGCAGGTGGAAGAGCAGCCCGCCTGGCAGAACGCCGGCCAGGTGATCGATGTGTCGCAGCGAGTGGCGGCCCTCACCGCCGGCGGGACCGATGAGCGGGTGACGTCCGCGCTGGTGTTGGCGCCCGGGGGCGATCGGCAGACCGTGGGCGGCGCGGCGGGCAGTTCGGTGGAACTGCGCGAGCAGGGGTTTTACGAGGTGCGGCCCCAGGGTGCGGCGGCCTCCGGACGGCCGTTCACGGTGGCGGTGAACATCGACCCGCTGGAGTCGGACCTGTCCTCGATGGACGCGCAGGAGTTCACGGCCGGCGCCACCGGCCGCGCGTCGTTGACCGGCTCGGCCGTCCCGGCGGACATCAAGCCGGAGGAGACCGAACGGCGTCAATCCATGTGGTGGTTCCTGCTGCTGATGGGGTTCCTGCTGCTCGTCGCGGAAAGCGTGATGGCGAACCGGCTCTCGCAGCAGCCGGCGTTCGGCGTGCGATAACGGTACGTAAGGCGTGGCTTCAGCCGCGCCGTGAGGGAGCTGACAATGGCCACGATCAATCCCGGGAACGACCGGCGCGCGCAGTTGACGGCCGTGATCAGCGAGGTGCGGCGCCGCTGGCGGATGAAGCTGGCGTTGCGCGGCGGCGCGCTGGTGATGGGCGGCACGGCTCTCGTGCTGCTGGGGTCGGCCCTGGGCATCGATGCGCTGCGCTTCTCCCCGAGCGCCATCTGGGCCTTCCGCGTCGCGGCGCTGGTGGTCGTCCTCGCGCTCATCGCCGTCTGGATCGTGAGGCCGATGCGGCGCCGCGTCACCGACAGCCAGGTGGCGCTGTACGTCGAGGAACACGAGCCGTCGCTCGAAGCATCGATCCTCAGCGCCGTGGAGACCGTCGAGACGGCCGGGTCGTCCGCGTCGCCGGCGTTGGTGGAAAAGCTCGTCGAGCAGGCAATCGAGCAGTGCCGCACCCTGAACGCCAGCCGCACGATTGGCCAGAAGGCCCGCCGGCGTTTCGCGACCGCCATCGTCGCGGTGGTCCTCGCGCTCACGGCTGCGTTCACCCTTGGCCCGGAGTCGCTGCGCCAGGGCCTCTCCGCGCTGCTGGTGATCATTCCGGCCGAGGCCGCCAGTCCGTATGCCATCGAGGTGCTGCCGGGGAACGTCACCGCGCCGCGGGGTTCGGATCAGAACGTCAAGGCAAGACTCGTCAACTTCAGCTCGGACGAAGTGGTGCTGATGATGCGCACCGGCACCGAGGGCGATTACCAGCGGGTGCCGCTCGTCCGCGGCCTTGAGTCGGGCATGTTCGAGGGCATGCTGTTCGACCTGATGCTCAACGTCGAGTACTACATCGAGTCCGACGGCGTGCGGTCGAACACATACCTCATGACGCTGGTCGATCTGCCGGCGGTGAAGACGCTGGATCTGGAGTATCGCTTTCCCGCGTACACGCGGCTGCCCCCGCAGGTCGTGGAGGGCGGCGGGGACGTGGCGTCGCTCAAGGGCACCACCGTCGGTCTCAACATCGAATCCACGATGCCGACCACGGGCGGCCGGATCGTGATGGGCGATGACCGGACGATGCCGCTGACGGTGCAGCCCGACGGCCGGCTGACCGGCAGCTTCGTCGTGGATAAGAAGGGGTTTTACCGGATCGAACTCGAAGGCCCGAACCGGGAAGCCGTGGCGGCATCGCCGTCCTACACGATCGACGTGATCGAGGACATGGCGCCGACCGTGAAGTTCGTGAAGCCGGGCCGCGATACCGCTGCCAGCGCCGTGGAGGAAGTGTTCCTGGAGGCGCGCGCCGATGACGACTACGGCGTGAAGGCGCTCGACCTGGTGTATTCGGTGAACGGCGGTGAAGAAAAGACCGTGCGGATGTACGCCGCTGGTGAGACGCCGCGCGCTGAGGTGTCGGCCGGCCACACGGTGTACCTTGAAGAGCTGAACGTGAAGGTGGGCGACTCGGTGTCGTACTACGCCAGGGTGTCGGACAACGACGGCGTGTCCGGCGGCAAGGTCACGACCAGCGACATCTACTTCGTGAAGATCCGGCCCTTCCAGCAGGCGTTCCGGCCGGGCCAGTCCGCCGAAGGCGGCGGGGGCGGCGGGGGCGGGGGCGGCGGTCAGCAGGAACAGGGCGCGCTGTCGGAGAAGCAGCGGCAGATCGTGTCCGCGACGTTCAACCTGCAGCGCGACAAGGCCAGGCGGCCGCTCGAGCAGTTCAAGGAAGACGCGGTCGTGGTGGCGCTCTCGCAATCCAAGCTTCGGGACGAGGTGGCGGGCCTGATCCAGCAGATGACGCAGCGGCTGGGCGGGGATGCGGACTTCCAGCCGATCGCCCAGTCACTCAAGAAGGCGTCGGAGGCCATGGTGCTGGCCGAGAAGCACCTGCGCGACCAGAAGGTGAAGGAGGCGCTGTCGCCCGAGCAGACGGCACTCAAGCATCTTCAGGACGCCGAGACGACCTACGAGGCCGAGGTGCGCGAGCGCCAGCAGCAACAGGGCGGCGGGGGTGGCGGAGGCGGCGGCGGCCAGATGGCCGAGGACCTGGCTGATCTCTTTGAACTGGAACGCGACCGTCTGGCGAATCAGTACGAGTTGCAGCAGCGCGCCAATGAACAAAATGCCCCGCAGGGCGGCGGAGGTGGCGAGGCCGATCAGGAAGTGGACGAGGTCGCGAAGCGCCTGAAGGAACTGGCCGAGCGCCAGTTGCAGGAGGCCGAGCGCCAGCGGCGGCAGTCGGCCGCGCGGCAGGGTGCGTCCGGCACCGGGTCCGGCCAGCGCCAGTTGGCCGAGGAACTGGAGGAACTGGCGCGTCAACTCGAGAAGCTGAGCCGCGACCAGCAGCGAGAGCAGGCCCAGCGACAGCAACTCGCGGAGGAGGCGAGGCGTCTGCAGGAGGCGGCGAACACCGCGCGCCGCTCGGCGGCCGCCAATCAGCAGGATGCCGGCAGTCAGGCCTCGGCTGCCGCGCAGCAGTTGCAGGAGGCGCAGCGCCGGCTGCGGAACGCGACCGGCGGGAACCCGCAGCAGGCCGTGCAGGACGCGCAGCGGCGCGCGCAGGAGCTGGTGCAGGAGCAGAAAGCCGTGCAGCAGCAGGTGCAGAACCTGCCGCAGCCGGGCGCCGGGCGTGAGGAACAGATCAAGGCGCTCGGCGAGCGCAAGGATCAGATGGAGCAGAAGGTGGCCGGGCTGCAGAAACAGCTCGACAGCGCGGCCGGCCAGATGCGGGGCGACCAGCGCGATGCGGCCAACACGCTCCGCGAAGCGTCGGCCGGGATCCGCAACGATCAGGTGCAGGAGAAGATCAGATACTCCAAGGGCGCGCTCAGCGGCAACGCCGAGTACTCACGCGGCTACGAACAGGAGATCGCCAACAACCTGCAGGAACTGCAGAACACGATCGGGCAGGCCTCCGAGGCGATGAACCAGTCCATGCGCCAGAACGCGCAAACGCAGGCGCTGGACCAGGCGCGCAATCTTCTGCGCGGCCTCGAGTCTCTGAACGATCGCATGCAGCAGGAACAACAGGGTCAGCAGGGTGAACTGGGCCAGGGCGGTCGTGAGGGACAGCAGGGTGGTCGCGGGCAGCAGATGGGTGATGGCCGCGGGCAGCCGAACGACGGCCTGCAGCGGAACCCGTCGCTGCGCGGCGGCCCAGGCGGTGACGCGCGCAACACGGGCCAGCAGTACTCGGCGGAAGCGATCCGTCAGTTCCGCCGCGAAGTGGCCGAACGGGCGAACGACGCGCAGGCCCTGCGGCA
>JANLHE010000460.1 GCA_024653875.1 Acidobacteriota bacterium | reverse complement strand
CAAGCCCACCGCCTCCAGCACGGCCCCGGTGGTGAACCGGTACACTGCGGCACCCAGCGCCACGATGATCACAAATACGCGCGACACCATGGGGGCATGATACCGCGCGTACCGCGCCTTGTAGGGCGCTCCATTTTCATCGTAAATTAAATTAGTTTGCTTGATACGCAATTGATTGACCTTGAATACAGATCGAGTGAACATCACGCAAAGAAACGGCGATTTGGTGAATTGGAAGAAAACGAGGTGCGATCTTGCTGTCCGCAACCCTGACCCAAGGCCTGGAACGCTACGAAATCGGTCCCAAACTCCGCGCCCTCCGGCTCAAGAAGAAGATGGGCCTGGTTCAGCTGGGTAAGCACACGGGCCTGTCACCCGCCCTGCTGTCGAAGGTGGAGCGCGGCCGGCTGTTCCCCACCCTGCCGACGCTCCTGCGCATCTCCCTCGTTTTCGGCGTGGGCCTCGAGTACTTCTTCGCGGAAGCGCGTGAGAAGCCGGTGGTGGCGGTCGTTCGCAAGGCGGAGCGGCTCCGGTTCCACGAACATCTCGACGGGCAACCGTCGTCCTACGACTTCGAGTGTCTCGATTACCCGGCGCCCGAGCGGAAAATGAACGCGTACTACGTGGAGTTCGCGCCGGTGAAATCTGGCGAGGTGGAACCCCATTCCCATCCGGGCGCCGAGGTGCTGTACGTGTTGCGCGGCCGTGTCGCGGTCACCTACGAAGGCGAGGACCACGAGCTCAACGAAGGCGATTCGATGTACTTCGACTCCACGCGGCCGCACACCTACCGGCGGCTGGGCAACATCCCCGCAACGGCGGTGGTGGTCACGACGGCTGCGAGTTAGTGTGCCGAGTCCTTGCGGAGGTCCCGGGCTTCAGCCCGGGACGAGAGGCACGAGCTAAAGCCCGTGCCCTCCGGTCTCAAGGTGCAGGAGCCGTCTCTTGCGCCAGAGTCCGCCTCCGTAGCCTCCGAGTTCGCCACTCTTGTTGACGACCCGGTGGCAGGGAATTACGATGGCGATGCGATTGAGGCCGTTGGCGCGACCGACGGCGCGGACGGCGGCGCGATTGCCGAGCGCGACGGCGATGTCCTCGTACGAACGCGTCTCGCCGTAGGGAATCTTCAGCAGTTCCGCCCACACACGTTCTTCAAACGGTGTGCCCGGGGCGACAACGGGCACGGTGAACGTGGACAGCGTGCCGTCGAAGTACGACGCCAGTTCCTGGCGCAGCCGCGTGAGGTGCGGATGGTCCGCGGGCACCAGTCCCTGACCGAAGCGGCGCTTGACGGTGTCCAATTGCGCCTCGAGCATGCGGCGATCGGTGAACTCCAGCAGCACCACGCCGCCGTCGGTCGCGCCGGCAATCATCGGCCCGACCGGGGTGTCCATCCATCCCAGGTGCACGGCGCCCGACTGCGCCGCGGCGCCTGGCGTCGCGCCAAAGGTCTTCGCGAACGCCTCGCGGAAGCCCGAGTGCGATTCGTACCCCGCATCAAACACGGCATCGTCCACCGTCCCGCCCTGTTTGATTGAGTCGAGCGCCTGGGACAGGCGCCGGGCGCGGCAGTAGGCCTGAAAGGTCAGTCCGTACTTGCTGGCGAAGTACCGGCGCACCCGCGCGGGGTCGAGGCCCATGGTGCGCAGGTCGGCTTCCCGAAGGCGCGCGGCGGGCTCGGCATCGATGCGCGTCATGAGCGCGTCCAGCCAGGACGGATGCTGGTCGCCGTTCTCAAGGGGTTTGCAGCGCAGGCACGCGCGGTAGCCGGCGAAGAGCACGTCCTTGACCGTGCCAAAAAACTCGACGTTCTCCGGCTTTGGTTTTCGTGCCGTGCACGACGGGCGGCAGAAGATGCCGGTGGTCCGGACGCCAGTGTAGAACAACCCGTCGTAGGACGCGTCGCCCTGGAAGAAGGCGCGTTCCATTTCTTCACGCGCCGGCATCGGAGAGTGTTCCAGCAGGGGGAGGTCGGTGACAGCCATGGACGTCATTGTCGGCCCCGGTCGCCTGCGGCCGCCACCGAAAAAACGACACCGAATCTTCCCGGGGTATGATGCCGCACTCAACACATCGGGGGTGGCATGTCGAGACGGAACCTGGGAGTGCTGCTGGTCGTGGTGGCGTGGCATGGCGGGTCGTTGGCCGCCCCGCCGCAGCACGACAACGTGATTCTGGACCTGTGGGCCAAGGGCCAGCCGGCGTTTGGCGTCTACGCGCCCGCCGAAAACCGCTCGCCCCGCGGGCAGACCCCGCCGCCAGGCCCTGCCAGGCCGCCGTACTCACGGGAAGGCGCCGAGCGCCTGGCCGCCAATCCACTCTACGACTTCGTGTTTCTCAACCTGGAAGGCGGCTACGACCCCGCGCACGTCACGGTGATGGTGGAGGGCCTGCGCAGCCCGGCGGCCGTCAGCCGCAAGACGCTCATCGTGCGCATCCCGCCGATCTCAAGCGCCGGCGCGGACGTCACGAAGGCGCGCGTCAAGGAGATCCTGGATGCGGGCGCTGACGGCGTGACCCTCCCGCACGTGCGGTCGGTGGAGGAGGCGAAGCTGGCGATCAGTTTCTTCACGGACGCCGGCGCCTCGGTCTGGTCGCCATCGAACCCGCGCGGTGAGAAGCTCGCGATGCTGATGCTTGAGGACCCGGGCGCGCTGGCTCAAGCGGCCGCGATTGCGGACCTGCCCGGCTACAGCATCCTCGCGTGCGGCATCGGCAGTCTGCGCGCCGCGCTCGGCGGCAACGCCGCGGCGGCCGAGGCGGGCACGCAGAAGGTGCTGGTGGAATCCAGGCGCGCGAAGCTCGCGAACATGCTGACGGCCACCGCGGCGGACATCGCCCCGCGCGTGGAGCAAGGCTTTCTCGCGTTGCTGATGCAGGGCGCCCAGGCGGACGCAACTATTAAGCTCGGCCGGGCCGCCGCGAAGCGCTAACGCCCTAGGCCGGCGCCGTTGACGGCCTCGAGCCACGTGGCGATTTGCTCGCGCGACCACCGGTGGTCGTCGTTCAGGTGCACCAGCAGCGCCGCCAGGAAGATGCGCTTCGTGCATCCCTCGTGCGGACAGGGCTTCACGCGATCGAGGCAGTCGAAGAACCAGTCCAGATCGCGCGTGGGGTGTTGCTTCCCCATTTCCGCGGGCAGCCGGTACATCGCCCCATAGGCGGCGCCCAGCGCGCAGGACGCCGTCTTGCCCGAGTAGTACTCGCCAAACGCCTGATCCGGACGCCGTTCCGCGCCGTGCCGGATGAAGTCCGCCAGTTCCCGTTCATTGTGATGGGCCTGCATACCGGCACTCTAGCACCGCGCGCTGGTCATTGGCGGACATGAGTGAATTGCCTCATTCTCAGAATGGCTGGAATGGCGGCGACCCGAATCTCGGCGTCATGATGAGCGTGGCCAGCGGGTAGCCGTACGCCAGGATGATCATCACGATTCCCACGATCGTCCACAGGCCCAGCCGATCCCACAGGCCCATCGTCGTCACGGGTTCGAGGGGGACGGCGAATTCAAAGGCGGGCGCCTCGATCTTCCTGCCCGACGTCCACGTCGCGATGACGACGGAGACGAACGCCATCGCGCTGAGGAAGAGGATCACGCCGCCGATGGCGCCCGCCGACGTGAGCGCCGCCCAGGCATCACCCTGTTCGCCCGCCAGCGCGCCGCTGAAGACGCGGCGCGGCAGGCCGCGCAAGCCGGCGATGTGGAAGCTGGTGCTGAAGATGCCCATCCCGATGAACCAGAGCCACGGCTGGAGACGGGCCAGGCCCACGAGCTTGAGTTCACGGCCGAGCAACCGCGGCAGCAGCCAGTACGTGGCGCCCATGAAGGTCAGCGCCGAGGTCGTGCCGAGCGTCACGTGGAAGTGGCCCATGATCCACGCGGTGTTGTGCACCATCGAGTTCATGCCGTAGGCCGCGTTGATCGCGCCGCCGAAGCCGCCGAACGTGAACGACAGCATCGCCAGCGCCATCGCGAGGAAGAACGGGTCCTTCCACGGCAGCGTGCCGATCCAGTTGAACAGGCCCTTCGCGCCCTTGAGCCGGCCCGCGATTTCAAGCGACGCGATGACCGTGAACGCGGTCACGAAGCTGGGAAACAGAATCGCGAACGTCGTGATCGTGTGCACGAACTTCCAGTTCGCGCTGATGCCGGGATCCGCGAACTGATGGTGGAAGCCGACCGGCGTCGAGAGCACGACGAACAGGATGAACACCATGCGCGCGAGCTTGTCGCTGAACAGCCGCCCGCCGGCGATGCGCGGCATCACCGTGTACCAGAGCACGTACGCGGGCATCAGCCAGAAGTACACGAGCGGGTGGCCGAACCACCAGAACAGCGTCCGCGCGATCACCGGGTCGATCGTCTCGACCCAGCCCATCGACCACGGAATCAGCATGAACAGCACTTCCCACGCCAGGCCTGACGTGGCGAGATACCAGACGATGATCGTGGCCAGCATGCCGTGCATCGCCATCGGCACGGGCTGGCCCGGGTGATCCCTCTTCCACGACCGGTAGCTCGCGATCAACACGCCGCCCCAGATCCACGACCCCACAACCAGCAGCGTGGCCCCGACGTAAAACACCGGGTGCGCCTGCAGCGGCGGATAGAACGTGTAAAGCACCGAGCTCTGTCCGGTCAGAATCGTGTACGCCGCGGCCACGGTGCCCACGACGGCCATCCAGAAGCCAAGCCACGCGGTCTTCAGGCCGACGAGCCGTCCGAGCTGGGCGTGGCAGATGGCGTAGCCGAGTCCCATGATGAAGAACGTGGTGAAGACGAGCGCCATCAACACGCCGTGCGCGGTCACGAACATGTAATAGAGCGACTCGCTGCGCATGGGGAACTCGATGTCGGCGATCGAGAGGCCCTGCAACACGCCCATGATGGAGGCGACGCCAAAGGCCGCGATCGCCACCCCGATGTGGCTGACGGCGAGGCGGGCTTGCGGTGTGGGCGCGCTCACTGCTGGCCTCCCGTCACCGTGATCTTGCCGACCATGCCGTGGTGCATCAGGCCGCAGTACTCGTTGCAGGCGATGTCGTAGTCGCCCGCCTTCGTGAACGTCATCGTGAACTGGCTCACGTAGCCGGGCACCGCCATCGCGTTGGCGTTGGTGCCGATGATCTGGAAGCCATGGATGACGTCCGCGCTGGTGATGCGAAACACGACCGGCGTGTTCACGGGCACCTCAATCGGGTCGGGCCGGAACTGGAACATCTCCGCGACCACCGACGCCGTCACCGTGCCGTCTTCGCCCACCTTCACCTGCGGGTCGCCGAATTCGGGATGATCCATCAGCGTGGCCGGGTTGATGGTCTCGATGTGGCTGGGCGGCTGGACCGCCTGGGTCACGGCCGTGATGCCGATGGCGGCCAGGAAGAGCACGATGAGGCCGCCGGCGCCCCACATCCACAGCTTTTCGTAAACGTGAACACTCATGATGAAGTCCCGTCGTTAACCGTTCCGTCAGTGCTGGGGCATGCCCATGGCCATGAAGCGGAAGATGTACATGGCGAGCCAGCCAAGGCCGAACAGCGCGCCGAAAATGAGGACGATGGCGAGGGTGCCGCGCGGATGTTCGAACGCGACCGGCGCCTCGTCTGTGGGGTCTGGTGTCATGCGAGCGAGCCTCCCGTAAATGGACATGCGGAGGGTAGCGCAAACGGCGCAATTGCGCCAATCGCGACCCACTCGATCGGGGAGCCAGGTAGTCCCAGTTCCGCTATGATCGACGGGTTCCACCATGAGCCAGCACACCATCCTTCAGTCACTTCCCATCGGCGAAAACGTCGGTATCGCCTTCTCGGGCGGCCTTGACACCAGCGCCGCCCTCCACTGGATGCGCGCCAGGGGCGCGGTGCCCTACGCCTACACGGCGAACCTCGGCCAGCCCGACGAAGCGGACTACGACGAGATTCCCCGGAAGGCCCTTGAGTACGGCGCCGAGAAGGCGCGCCTGGTGGACTGCCGGCGGCAGCTCGTGGCCGAGGGCATTGCGGCGCTGCAGTGCGGCGCCTTTCATGTGACGACGGCCGGCGTGCCGTACTTCAACACCACGCCGCTGGGCCGCGCGGTGGCGGGCACGCTGCTCGTCAACGCGATGAAGGAAGACGACGTCAACATCTGGGGCGACGGCAGCACCTACAAGGGCAACGACATCGAGCGGTTCTACCGCTACGGCCTGCTGGCGAACCCCAACCTGCGCATCTACAAGCCGTGGCTGGACCAGACGTTCATCGACGAGCTGGGCGGCCGCAAGGAAATGTCGGAGTACATGCAGCGCGCGGGCTTCGCGTACCGCATGAGCACGGAGAAGGCGTACTCGACCGATTCGAATATCCTCGGCGCGACGCACGAAGCGAAGGACCTTGAACGGCTGGATTCGGCCGTCATGATCGTCGAGCCGATCATGGGCGTCGCCTTCTGGAAGGAGTCGGTTGCCGTCAAACCCGAGCGCGTGACGATTCGGTTCGAAGAGGGCCAGCCCGTGGCGCTCAACGGCATCACGTATGGCGACTCCGTGCAACTGATGCTCGACGCCAACGCGATTGGCGGCCGCCATGGCCTGGGCATGAGCGACCAGATCGAAAACCGGATCATCGAGGCGAAGAGCCGGGGCATTTACGAGGCGCCCGGCATGGCCCTGCTGTTCATCGGCTACGAACGCCTGCTCACGGGCATCCACAATGAGGACACGATCGAGCAGTATCGCGACAGCGGCCGCCGTCTGGGCCGGCTGCTCTACCAGGGCCGCTGGTTCGATCCGCAGTCGATGATGCTGCGCGAGACGGCACAGCGCTGGGTCGCAAAGGCCATCACGGGCGAGGTGACCGTCGAACTCCGCCGCGGCAACGACTACTCGCTCATCAACACCGAGAGCCCGAACCTCACGTACAAACCCGAGCGGCTCACGATGGAGAGCGGCGCGGGTGAGTTCACGCCGCAGGATCGCATCGGGCAATTGACGATGCGGAACCTGGACATTGCGGATACCCGCGATAAATTGCGCGTGTACATGGAGACGGGGCTGCTGGCGTCCGGACCGGGGTCGACGATTCCCCAGATCGGATCCGGGGACAAAGACCGCGACTAAGAGCTGTGGTTTTGATGCATGCTCATATGCATGAGAACGACCCTCGTCCTCGACCAGACCCTCGTGGAACGGGCCCAGTTGCTGACAGGCATTTCGGAGAAGACGGCCGTCCTTCACGAAGGTCTGCGGGCCTTGATCGCGCGTGAGAGCGCGCGCCGGCTGGCAGCGTTGGGCGGGTCGGATCCCAGGGCGGCCGCTCCACGGCGCCGGGAAACCGCGCTCAAGCTCGGGCTGGGCGGACCCGAATAGCCTCACGGTGCGGCTTACTTGATGACCAGTCTCTCGAGGGCGACGAGCGCCTTGTTGCTGCCCACGAGCGCCACGGCATCTCCCGCCAGGATGCGCTCGTCGGCGGAGGGGCTGACGTCGGTCGTCATGATGCCATTGGTGGAGCGCTTGATCGCGATCAGCGTGAGGCCGTGTTTGGCGCGCAGGTCGATCTCGCGCAGCGACCGGCCGACGAACATCTCGGGCGCCGGAATCTCGATGATGCTGAAATCCCGCGACAGGCTGATGTAGTCGATCACGTTCGGCACCACCAGGCTGTGCGCCATGCGCACGGCGGCCTCGCGCTCCGGATAGATGACGCGATCCACGCCCAGGCGCTCGAGGATGCGGCCATGCACCTCCGTTGTCGACTTGGCCACGATGAACTTGACGCCCATTTCCTTGACGGCCATGACGATGAGGAGGCTGGCTTCAATGTTGGCGCCGATCGAGATGACCGCCACGTCCACCTCGGCCACGCCGGCTTCCCGCAGCGCCTTGGGGTCGCTCGCATTGATGCAGAGCAGGTGCGGGACCCGGTCGGACAGTTCCTGCACGCGCCCCTCGTCGGAGTCCATGCCAAGCACGTCCTGACCAAGCCCGTGAAGGGTGGTCGCCATGGCCGAGCCAAACCGGCCGAGACCGATGACAGCAAATTGACGTCTGATCATGTGTGGATCACCCGATAATGACGCGGCCTTCAGGATACCGCACGCGCGGCGGTGTCCGGCGTGAGGCCAGGGCAAAGGCGAGGGTCAGCGGTCCAATGCGGCCCATGAACATCAGGAGACAAATCAGCAGGCGGCCACCGTCTGAAAATGCCGCGCTGAGACTCAGCGGCGTGCCTGATACGCCGGTCGACAGGCCCACCGTGCCGAACGCCGACACGGACTCGAACAACGTGCGAAGCAGGTCGCCTTCCTCACGCACCAGCAGCGCGGCGGTCACGACGTTCACCGCCAGGAAGGCGATCAAGCTGACAAAAAACGCCCGGGCCACCAGGTCGGCCGGTATCCGGCGCCAGAACACCGTCGGCTCCCGCATCCCGCGAATGGTGGCCCACAGGGCAAGGACGGTGACGCCAAACGTACTGACCTTCACGCCGCCACCGGTGCCGCCTGGCGCGGCGCCGATGAACATCAGGATCAGCATCAGGAAGTACGTGGCAGGCCGGAGCGCGCCCATATCCAGCGTGTTGAACCCCGCCGTGCGCGTGGTGACCGACTGAAACGCGGCCGCCAGCACGGCACCGGGCCAGCCCATCGTTCCCAGCGTGGCCGGGTTGCGGCCCTCCGTCACCAGAATGGCCACGGTTCCTCCGACGATGAGGATGGCGGTCAGGGTCAGGACGAACCGCGCGTGCAACGACAGCGATCGCGTCTGTCGATAGCGGCCCAGTTCCGTCAGCACGAGGTACCCGATGCCGCCGGCGACGACCAACGACATGACCGTCAGGTTCACGACCACGTCGCCCCGCCAGTCCATCAGGCTGTTCGAGAACAGGCTGAAGCCGGCGTTGTTGAACGCGGAGACGGAGTGGAACAGCGCGAGCCACAACGAGTCGACGCCAAAGTTGCCCCACCAACGGGCGATGAGGATCGCGGCTCCGGCCAGCTCAAACACGAGGGTCAGCTTGAGCACGGTCATCGCAAACTTCATGATGTCGCTCCGGGACGAGAGGTTGAGCGATTCCTGCAGCGAGTGCTGCTCGTTCATCGACACGCGCCGGCCCAGCGCCACCA
>JANLHE010000458.1 GCA_024653875.1 Acidobacteriota bacterium | reverse complement strand
TGACGGTGTCGAGCAGGCGTTCCCAGCGGGTGCCCGAGAGCACGTGGCTCATCGATTCGCCTTCGGCGAACGAGAAGTAGATGAACAGCGCGCGCCCCTTCACGTAGTGGGCGGGCAGGAAGCCCCAGTAGCGGCTGTCCTCGGAGTTGTCCCGGTTGTCGCCCATCATGAAGTACTGCCCCGCGGGGACGGTGACGGGGCCGTAGAACTCGCGAAGGTCGCCTGTGACGCCAGCTTCCTCCGACCCGGGTTCCGACAGATGCGCGTAGGGTTCCGTCAACGGATCGCCGTTGATGTACATCACCTTCCGGAGGAGTTCCAGGCGATCGCCGGGCAGGCCGATCACCCGCTTGATGAAGTCACGCTCGGGCTCCCCGGGATACTTGAACACCACGATGTCGCCACGGCGGACCGCGCGCATCGGCAGCACCGCGCGCTCCAGGGTGGTGACCGTGGGCGCGAACATCATCTTGTTGACGATGAGGTGGTCGCCGACCAGGAGGTTGGGCTCCATCGACCCGGTGGGAATCTTGAACGCCTGGAACACCCAGGTGCGCACGAACAGCGCCAGCACGACCGCGATGACGAGCGACTCGGCGTACTCCCGCACCACCGACTTCTTCATGACTCGGTGCCGACCTTGAGCACGGCCAGGAACGCTTCCTGGGGAATCTCGACGCGCCCGACGCGCTTCATGCGCTTCTTGCCTTCCTTCTGCTTCTCCAGCAGCTTGCGCTTGCGCGAGATGTCGCCGCCGTAACACTTGGCCAGCACGTTCTTGCGCATGGCGTGCACGGTCTCGCGCGCCACCACGCGGCTGCCAATCGACGCCTGAATCGCGATCTCGAACATCTGCCGGGGAATCAGCTCGCGCATCTTGGCCGCCAGCGCCCGGCCGCGCGCGTACGAGGCGTCCTTGTGCACCACGTTGGCGAGCGCGTCCACCGGTTCGCCGTTGACCATGATGTCGAGCTTCACCAGATCGGCCTCCTGGTACCCGACGACATGGTAGTCAAGCGAGGCGTAGCCGCGCGAGATGGTCTTGAGGCGATCGTAGAAGTCGAGCACGACCTCGTTGAACGGCATCTCATAGGTGATGAGCACGCGGTCGGACGTGAGGTACTCCATGCCCTTCTGGACGCCGCGCTTCTCCTGGCACAGTTCCAGGATCGCGCCCACATACGCCGACGGCGTCAGCATCACGGCCTTGATGATCGGCTCTTCGAACCGCGCGATGCGCCCGGGATCCGGCAACTTCGACGGGCTGTCGATCTCCTGCACCACGCCGTCGGTCGTCGTCACGCGATACAGCACGCCTGGCGCCGTGGTGACCAGGTCCATGTTGTATTCGCGCTCGAGGCGTTCCTGGACAATTTCCATGTGGAGCAGGCCGAGGAAGCCGCAGCGGAACCCGAAGCCCAGCGCGGCGGATGTCTCCGGCTCGAAGAAAAACGCCGCGTCATTCAGCCGCAGCTTTTCCATGGCCTCGCGCAGTTCCTGATACTGCGAGTTTTCCACCGGGTACAACCCGGCAAAGACCATCGGCTTAAGCTCCTTGAATCCGGGAAACGGCTCCGCGGTGGGCCGCAGCGCGTCGGTAATCGTGTCGCCGACCCGCGCCTCGGCGACATCCTTGATGTTGGCGACCATGAACCCGGCTTCACCCACGCCGAGCGAGTCCACCGGCATCGGCTTCGGTCCGAACACACCGAGCTCGTCGATCTGGAGGTCGAGCCCGGCCGCCATCAGCCGGATCTTCTGGCCGGGCTTCATGGAGCCGTCGATGACCCGCGTCAGGATGATCACGCCGCGGTAGGCGTCGTACCAGGAATCGAAGATCAGCGCCTTCAGCGGCGCGTCCGGATCGCCCGTCGGCGCCGGAAGGCGATGCACGATGGCCTCGAGGATGTCATGCACGCCGGTCCCGGCCTTCGCGCTGGCCAGAATGGCATGGTCCGCGTCCAGGCCGATGATCTCTTCGATCTGGCGCTTGGCCTCTTCAGGCTGCGCGCTCGGCAAGTCGATCTTGTTGATGACCGGGATGATCTCGAGGTTGTTCTCGACGGCCAGGTAGGCGTTGGCGAGCGTCTGCGCTTCGACGCCCTGCGACGCGTCGACCAGGAGCAAGGCGCCCTCACACGCGGCCAGCGACCGCGTGACCTCGTATCCGAAGTCCACGTGCCCGGGGGTGTCGATCAGATTAAGGACGTACGTCTCGCCGTCGTCGGCCGTGTAGTTGAGCCGGACGGCGTGCGCCTTGATCGTGATGCCGCGCTCGCGTTCCAGGTCCATCGAGTCCAGGACCTGCGCTTCCATCTCGCGTGCCTGGAGCGCCCCGGTGGCTTCCAGCAGGCGATCGGCCAGCGTCGACTTGCCGTGATCGATGTGCGCGATGATCGAAAAATTGCGGATGAGGCGCTGATCCATTAGTTAACGCTGATCCAGCGGCAACACCTGTTGCGGATACGCCGGGCCGATGTAGTCCGTTCTCGGCCGGATCAATCGATTGTTGGAGTACTGCTCGAGCACGTGGGCCGTCCATCCGGAGATGCGGCTCACGGCGAAGATCGGCGTGTACAGATCGATGGGGATTCCGAGCGAATAGAACATCGACGCGGAGTAGAAATCCACGTTCGGGTTGAGGTGCTTCTCGGCCTTGACCAGCTGCTCGATGCGCTGCGACATGGCAAACCACTGGGGCTGCCCGGCCTTCTCGCCGATCGACTGCGAGAACCGGCGCAGGTGCGTGGCCCGCGGGTCTTCCGTGTGATACACGCGATGCCCGAAGCCCGGGATCTTCTCCTTGCGCGCCAGCTTCGCGCGCACGAACTCCTCCGCCCGCTCCACGCCGGCGTCCTGGCCAATCTCGAGGAGCATCTTCATGACCTCGGCGTTGGCGCCGCCGTGCAGGGGGCCCTTCAGCGCGCCGATGGCGCCGACGATGGCCGAGTGCAGGTCGGTGAGGGTGGCGGCGGCCACGCGCGCCGCGAACGTGGACGCGTTGAGTTCGTGATCCGCGTGCAGGACCAGGGAGACGTCGAACGCGCGGGTGGCCAGCGCGGACGGGCGGATCCCGGTGAGCATGTAGAGGAAGTTCGCGGCGTGCCCGAGCGCGGGATCGGGCGCGACCGGTCCGCCGCCGGCGGCCATGCGGCCCCACGTGGCGACCAGCGACGCGAGCTGCCCGGTAAGGCGCACCGCCTTGCGGTAGTTCGCCTGCGGCGTGTGGAGCGCCGCGTCCGGATCGTAATGCCCCAGCATCGACGTGAGCGTGCGCAGCGCGTCCATGCCGTCGACGGCCGGCAGCGACTTCATCGCGCGAATGATGGGTTCCGGCAGGATGCGCGCGGCCGCCAACTGCGTCTGCAGGTCGCCCAGCTCGGCGCGGGTGGGCAACCGGCGGTGCCAGAGGAGGAAACAGACTTCCTCGAACGACACGCCGTGGTCCATGTCCGCGAGGTCGTGAATGTCGTAGCCGCAATACGACAGGACGCCGCGATCCCCGTCGATGTAACAGATGGCCGATTCGCCGGCGACCACGTCTTCGAGGCCGGCCTTGGGTTTGAGCGGTGCTGCGGTCGTCATTGCCCGTCCCTTGCGTCCGAAAACCTACTTCGCGATCTGCGGCGCCTTCACGAGCACGTCGTCGCCGAACTGCTGCAGGAGCGACATCACCCCGGTGTAGAGAAAGCCGAACTGGAACAGCACCAGGAACGGCAGCGTGCCGTAGATGCCGTTGGCCAGCGCGTACACCACCGTGGCGGTGAAGTAGAGCCCCAGCGCCACCTCAACGAACGGCTGGATGGGCATCGACTGGTGATACTTCTTGCCTTGCCAGCCGTCCTTGTTGTTCGCGATGCCGTACTTGGCCGTGCGCGCGAATTCGCCGGGGCCGCCGAACAACGCCTCGAAGACCGCCTTCGTGTTGTTGACCGCGAGTCCGATGCCGATGGACATCACGATGGGCAGGTACTTCACGCGCGATTTCCAGTCCGGATACAGTTCGCGCTGCGAGACGAGATAGAAGTTGGCGACCGACGCGGTCGCGGCCATGAAGAGCGGCACGTCGATGAGCAGCATCTCCGTCCATCCCATGTTGTAGCGCACCCACATGGCCGGGAACATCAGCACCGACAGCACGCACATGAGCAGGTAGTTGAAGTTGGCGGTGAGGTGGAAGAACGCCTCGATCTTCACCTTGCGCGGCAGGTCGGAAGCGAGAATCGCGGGGAGCACCTTCAGGCACGTCTGGACGCTGCCCTTCGCCCAGCGATGCTGCTGCGACTTGAACGCGTTCATCTCGACCGGGACTTCCGCCGGCGTCACCAGGTGCGGCAGGAACAGGAACTGCCAGCCGCGCAACTGCGCGCGGTAACTGAGGTCGAGATCCTCGGTCAGCGTGTCGTGCTGCCAGCCGCCCGCGTCGTCGATCGCCGTGCGGCGCCAGACGCCCGCGGTCCCGTTGAAGTTGAAGAAGCAGCCCGCGCGATTGCGGCCGCCGTGTTCGAGCACGAAGTGTCCGTCGAGCAGAATCGACTGGATCTTCGTGAGCAGCGAATAATCCTGGTTGATGTGGCCCCAGCGCGCCTGCACCAGCGCGACCTTGGGATTCTGGAAATACCCGACCGTCCTCATCAGGAAGTCCGGCGTGGGGACGAAGTCCGCGTCGAAGATCGCGATGAACTCGCCCTTGGCCACTTTCATCGCCGCATCGAGCGCGCCCGCCTTGTAGCCGGTGCGATCGGTGCGATGCAGATACACGATGTCGAACCCGAGCGCCCCGAACCGCTGCACGGCCATGTCGGCGATCGCGCGGGTCTCGTCGGTCGAGTCATCCAGCACCTGAATCTCGAGCTTGTCCTTCGGGTACTCGATGTCACACACGGCGTCGATCAGCCGGTCGACCACGTACATCTCATTGAAGATCGGCAGCTGAATCGTCACCACCGGCAGGTCCGTCATGGGCGGCGGCGGCCCCGGCACCTTGTCCTTGTTCTTCATGTACTCGTACACCAGGTAGTACCGGTGCCATCCGTAAATACCCAGGATGCTCAACACGAAGAAATAGGCGACAAGGATGAGCGTTTCGTAAGGCTGCATAAACGGGGACCCGACCGGGAAAACCGACCCTTCATTCTACGCTACGGACCGCCACAGGGTTGAGTCAAAGGAAAGCTCTCGCGGAAATCATTGGGTTCCGGGGCTTGACGGCTTGGTGTTTATCGTTTACACTTTGTCTGTTATCACGATTACACTTCTAACAAAGGAGACAGACCCATGACCGCTGCCGCCCCCGCCCTGACCACCTGGACCATCGACGCCTCGCACTCCGAGGTCGGATTTGCCGTGAAACACCTCATGATCGCCACCGTCCGGGGCCGCTTCGGCAGCGTGGCCGGTACCGTCACCTTCGCCGATGGGGACTACTCCCAGGCCAGGGCCGACGTCACCATCGACGCCGCCAGCATCGATACCCGCGAAGACAAGCGCGACGCGCACCTGCGGTCCGCCGACTTCTTCGACGTGGAGCGGTTCCCCTCCCTCGCCTTCACGAGCCGCCGCGTGGACGCCACCCAGGGTGACCGATTCCAGCTCGTCGGCGACCTGACCATCAGGGACGTCACGCGGGAAGTGGCGCTCGACGTGACAGTCGAGGGCTTCCAGAAGGATCCCTGGGGCAACCAGAAGGCCGCGTTCACCGCGACGACGACGATCAGCCGGACGGACTTCGGCCTGACCTGGAACACCGCGCTGGAAACGGGCGGCGTGCTCGTGGGCGACGACGTGAAGATCTCGCTCGACGTGCAGTTGCTCAAGACCGCGTAATCCGCGCCCTCAGGCCGTGCCGCCGGTCGCGCCTCGGGCGGTGCGTTGATTCCGAGGCGGGGCATCGCCGGACACACCGGCATGGTCGAGGGCGATCGCCCGGGGGTACAGCACGCCGTTTTCCATCAACAGCGTGGCCTCCAGCGCCTCGGACAGGCCGCGCACCACGCGTGCGCATTCGGCCCAGTCCGCCGCGACGGCGGTCACGTGGCACGCCGAGCACGCCGAACTCACCTCACGCAGCCTCGCTTGCACGTCGTCATGCGTCCCTTCCATCCGGAGCGCCAATGACAGCACCGCGGATGCGGTGCCATCCGCCCGGTCCCCGCCGATCGCCAGCGCCCGCACGACCGGAAAGACCAGCGCTCGTTCGTCGGCCAGGTGTGCATTGAGATCGGACCGGAATATGCTGAAGAGGTCGTTGGCCCGTTCGAACGCCGTCCCAAAGCCGCGCGGGCGGCCGTTCGCCTCGCGAAGCGAACGGTCGACCAGCGCCACGGCCCGCCGCACCCGCGGGTGATAGACGCGGACGATCCCCTCAATCACACGGTCAAGGGGAACAACCTGCCACTCATCCTGCCACTC
>JANLHE010000455.1 GCA_024653875.1 Acidobacteriota bacterium | reverse complement strand
TGGCAGACGTTGCCGTCACCTTCGCGCCTGACCTTCGCGACAATGGTGTCGTTGTCGCAGTCGGTGAGCAGCGCGATCACGCGCAGGCGATTGCCCGAGGTTTCGCCCTTGGTCCACAGCGTCTGCCGGCTGCGCGAAAAGAACGTGGCGTAGCCGGTCTTCCGGGTGATCGCCAGGGAGTCGGCGTTCATGAAGCCCACCATCAGCACTTCGCCGCTGGTATCGTCCTGCATGACCGCCGGAATCATGCCGTTGAGTTTCGAGAAATCCACTGCCGTGCCTTCTTTCGTGCGAATTGCCGGGGGCAGGGCTCTGTAAACGACAAAACCCCGCCGGGTCCGGCGGGGTTGTTGAGAACGAGAGTCTGGGAAACTCGAACGCGCTAGGCGCAACTCCACCGGGCGGTCAGATGACCGTGATGATGGTGGAGGTGGTGGTGCGTCGCGCGAAACATGACCCGTTGAGCGTAGTGAAGCAGGCGCCCGTCTGTCAACTGTGGCGCTGGAATCGGCTACGCTTGGCCCATGGCGCGCGTCTGGAAGTGGGCTGTCCTTTGTGTTTTCGTCGCCGCGGCCGGTCAGGCCGTGCGCGCCCAGACCGTCGTCCACTGGTCCGCGAAGGTGGAGCCGGCCGCGACGGTGCAGGCGGGCGGCACGTTCGAGGTGACGCTCGACGCCAGGATCGATCCGGGCTGGCACCTGTACGCCCTGACCCAGGAGGGCGGCGGCCCGCAGCCCCTTGTCATCGTCATTCCGCCGGAATCGCCGTTCCGCATGGGCGGCAACCCGATCGCGCCGCTGCCGATCACGGCGTTCGATCCGAACTTCAACATCGACACGCAGTATCACGCCGAGGAGGCGACGTTTTACGTGCCGGTCACGGTGCCCGCGAACGCGGCGGGACGCGCCCAACTCGACATCGATGTCACGTTCCAGACGTGCACCGACCGGTTTTGCCTGCCGGCCATCACCGAGCGGATGAGCCTGAACCTGACGGTGCCCGGCACCGGAGCGGATGTCACACCCGTTGCCCGTATCGAGGCGGCGCCAGCCGCCGGCGCCCCCCGGGTGTTTGTCGAAGACATGGCGGCGACGCTCGGCGCCAATACGCTCGGCGCCAACACGCTCGGCGCGTACCTTGGATTGGCCGCGCTCATGGGCGCGCTCTCGCTGTTGACCCCGTGCGTCTTTCCGATGGTGCCGATCACCGTCTCGTACTTCACGAATCGCGCGGAGAAGGACCGTCGGGGCGCCGTGGCGCAGGCGCTGGTATACGGCCTGGGGATCGTGCTGACGTTCACCGGCGTGGGCGCGGTGCTGGCGCTGGGCTTTGGCGCATCGGGACTGAATCAGTTCGCCGCAAACCCCTGGCTGAACCTCGGCATCGCCGCGCTGTTCATCGCGTTCGCGCTGAACCTGTTCGGTGTGTTCGAACTGGCGCTGCCGTCGAAGTTTCTCACGCGGGCATCGACGGCAGACGCCAGCCACAGCCGCTACGCCGGCACGCTGCTGATGGGCCTGGCCTTCACGCTCACGTCGTTCACGTGCACGGCGCCGTTCCTCGGCACGCTGCTCGTCGTCGCCGCGCAAGGCGACTGGCAGTGGCCCCTGGCCGGGTTGCTCGTGTTCTCCTCCGTGTTCGCGCTTCCATTCGTGCTGCTGGCGTGGGCGCCGCAGGCCGTGGCCGCGTTGCCGCGTTCCGGAGCGTGGCTCCTCTCGGTGAAGGCGGCGATGGGGCTGCTGGAACTGGCGGCGGCGCTCAAATTCCTGTCCAACGTGGATCTGGTGTGGGGCTGGGGCGTGTTCACGCGTGATGTGGTGATCGTCCTGTGGCTCGTCATCGGCGTCGTGATGGTCGTGTACCTGGCGGGTGGACTCCGGCTTGGCCGCGCGCCGAGATTGTCACGTCCGGGGCTGCCACGCTGGGTCACCGTGGCCTGTGCGTTGGCGCTGACAGTGTGGCTCGGCACGGGTCTGGCCGGCCGCCGTCTTGGGGAGCTCGAGGCGTTTCTTCCCCCGGGCGACCTGGGGGGTGGCGAGGGTGGCGAACTGGCGTGGATCGTCAACGACTACGAGGGCGCGCTGGCGCAGGCGGCCAGGGAGAACCGTCCCGTCCTGGTGGATTTCACCGGCTATACCTGCACCAACTGCCGGTGGATGGAAGCCAACATGTTCCCCACGCCCGAGGTCGCGCGCGAGCTTTCGAGATACGTGCGCGTGCGTTTGTATACCGACGGCCGGGGCGAGGAGTCCCTGCGCTTCCAGAACCTCCAGCGCGATACATTTGGTACTGTCGCATTGCCCTACTACGTCGTGCTCGCCCCCGGCGGAGTTCCGGTGGTCGCCTTTGGCGGCCTGACACGCGACACCCAGCACTTCGTCTCGTTCCTGCAGCGCGGACTTCGTTGAGGTACGTAGGGCGTGGGCTTTAGTCCCGCCGGAGAACTGTCATGCCCCTGATTCCCCTCCTGGTCGTCATCAGTCTCGCGCAGGCGCAGGCGCAGACGCCTGCACCGCAACCCGCCACGCCGGCCGGCTGCGTGAAGGCAGCCCGCGACTTCGCGTTGACGCAGCAGCGCGCCGCCAAACAAATCACCTCCGAGCTCATCCGGAAGATCGAAGCGGACAAGGTGGCGATGGCGCAGAAGTGCGCGGCCCAATTCGATGCGGCCACCACGCCGGACGCGGACATCGCGGATCTGATTGCGCTGTATGGGGAGGCCGGCCAGGCGGCCCTCGCGAAGTCGACGCTCGATCGGGCACTCGGGTCGCGGACGCTGCCGCCGCTGGTGCGGGCCAACGTCCTGGCGCAGGCCGTCCTCTCGGGATTGCGCGAGCCAAAGTCGGATGAGCGCAACGCGCGGCTCGAACGCTACGTGGAGGATCTCGATCGGATTCCCGGCGACCTCCTCGACCTCAAGCTCAGCACCCACGCGCGGATGAACGGCTATTACCGCGCGGACGACATTGACGACGGGATCGTCAGACACTCGACGTGGCTGATCGCGCAGGCGAAAACATTCACGCCCGCGCAGCGGACCCGGTTCGGCAGCACGATCGTCAGCGCCCACATCAACATGGCGGAGGCGCTTGCCGGGCGCGGCCAGAACGAGAGCGCGAAGGGACTGCTCGCCGCGGCGAAGACGGGCTGGGGAGACGTCAGGAGAGCCCACGAAATGCTCGACCCCGTGATCGCGCGATACGCCCTGGTTGGCACGGTGGGCGCCCCCATCACCGCGCCTCGCTGGCTCAACGCGCCCGCCAATACCACCATGCCGATGACCGGCGCGGTCACGCTGCTCGAGTTCACGGCGCACTGGTGCGGCCCCTGCAAGGAGAGCTACCCCGGTGTGAAGCGCCTGCTCGCGACGTACGGACCGCAGGGTTTTCGCGTCGTGCTGGCGACCGAGCTGTACGGGTACTTCGGCGCCGAGCGTCCGCTCACCGCGGAAGCCGAGTTCGAGAAGGACCGCGAGTACTGGGCCCACGAAGGCCTGAACGTGCCCATCGCCGTTGGTGACGCGCGCCCGTTGCCGGTCCGGGGAGCGGACGGCAGCTACACCTCGACCAGGAACCCCAACGATGCGGCGTACGAGGTGGGTGGCTTTCCCCAGATCCACCTCATCGACAGGCACGGCCGCATCCGCCTCATCATGGTCGGCTACGACGACGCGAACGAGGCCTCGATGGCGGCGCTGATCGAGAAATTGCTGAAGGAGAAGTAGCGAAAAAGACGTCGGGTGTCTTTTTTGTCGGCGCAGGAATTGCGCCAGAAAAAAAGACACCCGACGTCTTTTTCTACCTGCGTTTGTCTTCCGGCCGCCACTGCTCGTCGCGCAGCACATAGCGCGTGTGCCCGGCTATCACACGCTCGGCCTGCGGGTGATCGGGATCCCCGGGCAACGCCAGCGCCAGCGTGCCGTCATAGTCCACCAATACGGGGCAGATGGAGTCCAGGCGCATCTGCCCGCCTGCAGCCAGGGCCGCGTCGACCGCACCATGGTGCGACAGCAACTGCAGAATACGGTGGGTGGGCGGGGCCAGCTGCACGGATCGATCCTCCCACCGGGCCAGCACCTCCTGAGGGGTCGCCCAGAAACTCGCCATCGTCTCCCGCGCGTCGTGGGCGCCGTGCTGGCCCTCGGGGGTGCGCAGCATGAAGAACCTCGCATCGAACCGGCGGGTCTCCGCTTCGGGGGTGACCCATCGGGCAAACGGCACGAGGGATCCCAGATCGATGCTGAGGCCGCGCGAGACAAGGGCGTCGCGAAGCGCGGCCGTGCCCTGGGTCAGGGTCTCCCGGAGGGCCAACGCGCCGGCGTGCGAAAGCGATCCGATGACGGGCAAGATGGCGGCTTCCTCCAGCGACTCCCGGCACGCCGCCAGCGCCAGCGCCCACGACAGGCCTTCGTCGTCCGCCACGCCCCACAGACGCGGGTGCGGAGCGCGCAGCAGGGGGCGCCACGCCTGATCCCAGTCGGCTGCGTCGACCTTTCCGCCAGGGAAGACCAGCGCGCCGCCCATGAAGCGGCTCTGGCGATTGCGCTCCACGCAGAAGACCTCAAGGCCATCGACGCCGTCGCGCAGCAGCACCAGCGTGGCGGCGTCGGTCGGCGCGCCGGGCGGCCGGGCGGGATCGAGATTGAGGAGGCTCCCGGGCGGTCCGGACCGGACTGTCATACATAATCCTCGCATGGCGCAGGAGGGTGTCAGCAATGATGAAGACGATTCGGAAGAAGGTCGCGGGTGTGGTGGCGGGGTGCGCGCTCGTCGCCGCAGGAGCACAGGCGCTGGCGCAGGGATCCGCGCCCCCGCTCAGGGCCGGCGAAGTGCGCCAGGGCGCCGAGGCCGCGCGCGTGGACGATTACCTGTCACGCCTGGTGGCGCATGGATTTTCCGGCGCGGTCCTGATTGCGGCCGTGCCGAATGGCGGCAACTGGGCCACCGAGGGCAGGGTCGTGCTGAAGAGGGCGTACGGTTTCGCCAATCGCGAATCCCGCCTGCCGTACACGGTCGACATGGTGTCGTGCATTGGATCGGTGACCAAGCAGTTCACCGGCGCCGCCATCATGAAGCTGGAGATGATGGGCAAGCTCAAGACGGGCGATCTCATCTCGATGTATCTGCCGGGCGTGCCCGCCGACAAGGCGGGCATCACGATTCATCACCTCCTGACGCACACGGCCGGCTTCTCCGGCGATCTGGGGGGCAGCGACGAGATGCCGATCGAGCGCGATGCGCTCGTGGCCAAGGTCCTCGCGGCGCCACTGGCGGCCAGGCCCGGCGAACAGTTCGAGTACTCCAACGAAGGTTTCTCCGTCGCCGGCGCCATCGTCGAACGCGTGTCCGGCCAGGGCTACGAGGCCTTTCTGCGCGAGCATCTGTTTCTTCCCGCGGACATGTCGGACACCGGCTATCTCGCGCCGGCATGGCCGTTGACGCGGCTGCCCATGGGGTACGGCCCCGAAGGTGAGCCGTGGGGGCGCGTGTATAAGAACGGGTGGCTTCCTGATGGCCCCGGCTGGTATCTGCGGGCCAACGGCGGTATCCAGGCCAGCCTGGATGATCTCTATCGGTGGCACCTGGCGCTGGAGTCGACGAAGGTATTGTCCGTCGAGGCGCGTACCAAGTACCTGACCGGGCATGTGCCCTCGATGGGCGGCGAGAAATACGCGTACGGATGGGGTGTTGAGACCTCACGCCGTGGTGGCACCGTGATCTCGCACAACGGCGGCAACGGATTATTTTTCACGGACTTCCGCCGGTACATCGATGAGGGCGTCGTGATCATCGCGATGTCGAACCAGCCGGTGATTCCGGCCACCCAGCTGGCACCGCGGCAATTGGAGGCGTTGTATTTCAACGACGCGCCGGTCGTGATGCCGCCGGTGGCCGTGGAGGTGCCGCGCGCGCAACGCGACGCGCTGGCCGGGACCTACCCGACCGGCACCGGCGGGCAGCTGGTGGTCCGATCCACCGAATCCGGACTTGAGGTTGAGTCCGACGATCCCACGCTCTTTGGAACCCTTGGACCGATGACGCCGCCCGGCGGCCGCTTCGCCGAGTTGGAGCAGCGGACGGTGCAGCTGCTTGAGGCCTCGGCGAAGGGGGACTTCCGCCCAATCTACGAGGCGTTCAAGTTCGAGGACGGCCGGCCGTTTGAAAACGTGCAGGCGAATCACACGCGGTTCTGGCAGCAGTGGCGGCAGCAGCATGGAGACTTCCAGCGCGTGGAACTGCTGGGCACGGGAAGCGCCCAGGGCGATCCCGCCGTGACCGTGCGTCTGCGGTTTGCCAAGGGCGCGCAAATCGTGCAGTACATCTGGGGGCCACGCCGGCTGGCCGGGTGGCGCGACCTGCCCTCCGCTCCGGCGGCGCTCGTCGCCGAGTCAGCGCGTTCCTGGGTGCACTACAACTATCGCCTGCCGCACCTCGTGCGCCTGCGCTTTGGCGCGGACGGCGGCGTGACGATCGACTTCGTCGGGAGATGAGCTCATCTCAGCACGCGCACGGCCAGGAGCGTGGAGCGTTCCTGGCCGTTGCTCTCCGCCGTCAGTTCGAGCAGGTAATCGCCTGACGCGAAGGGCGCCAGGACGAGATCGAGCCGCGCGAGCGTCACCTTGCCACGGTCGTCGGTGATGACGGGCGGCACGTAGGACAGCGGCGTGCCTCCGGTATGGAGGATGCGCGCCCGCAGACGCACCGGCGTGGGCGAGTCCACCAGCCATTCCACGCGCAGGCGTTCGTTTCGCATGAAGCGGCGATCGGCGGCCGGCAGGAACGGGGCGGCGGGCGGTGATGCCGCGCGATAGAGCAACGCCTGCCTGAACGGCGACGAGGTGTCCAGCGTGACGCGCGCGCGGTCCTCGAGCACCACGTCGCCACGGCGCGCGGTCGCGCGCACCTGCCAGGGGCCCGATCCGCCGGAGGGCAGCGGCAGTCGCACTTCCGCGGAGCGCCCGCCGGGCTGCAGTGTCGCGGTGCTCGTCATCGGCGCGCCATCGTCGCTGCTGGCGGAAACCTCCACCGATCCGCCTTCAAACCAGTGGCCGGCGGTGGCGGTCTCGATTGGCACTTCAACGGCCACCGCGAGTTCGCCGTCCTGCACGGAGCCTTGCAGATGGAGGAAGGCGTCCTCGCGCAGTCGGGCCAGGTCGCTCAGCGCGTTCTCGATGGGCGTGGGACCGGCCGGTCGCGGTGGCGCGCTCGCCGCCGCGCGCATGGCCTTCATGTCGGCCTCGGAGGGCGCCTGATACTGCGCGCGCGCCCGGATAACCTTGCCGGTCGACTTCAGCTTGACCTTGATCTCGCGCGTGCGCCCGTCCCATCTTGTGTTGGTGGTGTAGTAGCCGAGCAGGTAGTACGCCGGCATGTCGTTCGCGATCCTCTTCAGCCCCGCCTTGATGTCGTTCATGTTGACGACCGCGATGCCTCCGGTGTCGTCCGCCATGCGCCGCAGGTTCGAGCCGCTGAAGATGGTGGCGTTGACCTGGAGGCCCGCCGGGTTCACCGGGTTGATGGCGACATTGGCGCGCCGCGCGAGTTTCAGCAGGTTTTCGAAGCGATCGGGATCCGGCCGCGGCATGTCGCGCGAGAGCAGGTCGCAGACGTTGACGCCGCGATTGGGGTCGAACGTGCCGGCCGATAGGCCGGTGGCGCCAGGGAGGCCGCGCGTCAGCGGCGGCAGGAACACACCTCCGCCCCCGCTTCCGGGCAGGCGGTTCATGCCGCCGCCCGCGCCGCCCCCGCCCCCGCGCCCGCGTCCGTTCGCGCCCGGCATGGACTCGGAGACGAACACCAGGCTCTTACGCTCATCGCGGATGGTGCCGAGGATCGTGATGATGCCCTCGATGTCCCGATAGAGATTGTCCTGGCGCCACATCGCCACGCCGCCGCCGCCGAAGCAGCGGAAGACCTGCTGTTCCATCGGGTCCATGTCGAATGGACTGCTGTGGTCCGTGATGGACAGGAAATGGGTGAGACGCGCCTGTTCGGCGGGCGTGAACCTCCCGAGCACCAGATCGCTCGCTTCGTGATGCGGCAGGAGCAGGCCGTACAGGTCCCGTGGGCCCACCTCGCGCGTCAGCATTTCGATGAGCGGGTCCTTGATGTAGCGCGCGTTCGCCCAGCTGAGGCGGTTCACGTACACCACGACCACGCGGTACCGGGGATCGGCCGCCAGGCGGAAGGACTCGCGCTGCGTCTCGACCTCCGGTGGATCGGCGCCGGGGGACCAGCGTTCGTATTGTATGTACTCGGCGGAGTCCACCCGCTGCGGCTTGCCGTCCTCGCTCAGCTCGAAGTCCGCCGCGGTCAACCCGGTGACGATGGAGCCGTCCTTCGTCGTCGGATACGCGTCCACGCGGACGAAGTGGGAGTCGGCGCGGAAGACCGGGAGCTGGCGCTCGGGCAGCGATTGGCCGAGCTGCGCGTGCACCCCGACCGCGGCGGCGGCGCACAGGGCCCCAAGGCTCGCGAACGCACGAAGGCGGACGGACATGGCGTCGATCCAATCTGACGGGCTGGCGAGCCCAGCTTACGACAATCTTCGACGTCACCGCTTGGCGGATGACGCTTTGGCGTCAGGCGACCGCATGTCCGGCACGCCGTAGACCGCGCCCGTGTTGGGTTGCACCCAGACGGTCTGGGCGGACCCCTGGCGACCGCCCATGCGCGCGTCGTGACCGAGCGCCTTGAGCGCGGCCAGGACCTCGGCCGGGACGCCGCCCTCCTCGATCGACAGGCGATCGGGCAGCCACTGGTGATGCATCCGCGGCGCATCGACGGCCTCGCGGCCTGTCAGGCCCCACGCCGTCACGCCCAGGACCACGTCGAGCGACGTGTTGATGATGGTGCGGCCGCCGGGAGAGCCGGTTACCAGCACGAGCTTTCCGGATCGCGCGACGATCACGGGGGTCATGGAACTGAGCATGCGCTTGCCGGGCGCGATGAGATTGGCGGGCGTGCCGATGTCGCCGGTCAGGTTGGTCGTGCCCGGCTTCTTGTTGAAGTCGCCCATTTCGTTGTTGAGCAGGAACCCGGTGCCGGGGATGACCAGGTGCGATCCGTATCCGCCCTCGAGCGTGTAGGTGTTCGAGACGGCCATGCCGTTTCGATCGACAACCGAGAAGTGCGTCGTCTCGTCGGATTCCGCACCGGGCAGGGTCACGATGTCCTTGCCGAGTTCCGTCGACGACGACGCTTTGGTGCGTGAGATGGATGCGATCTGATCCTGTGCGTGCGGCTTCGAGATGAGCGTGGCCACGGGTACGTCGACGAAGTCAGGGTCACCCAGGAACCGCGCGCGATCGAGGAAGGCCCGGCGTCTCGCCTCCGTCGTCACGTGAATCGCTTCGGCCGACAGCCTCGGGAGCTTCTGAATCTCCAGCGCCTCGAGCATGTTGAGCATCTCGATGAGCGCGACGCCGCCGGAACTGGGCGGCGGCATCGAGATGATGTCGTAGCCGAGGAACGTCCCGTGGACGGCCGGCCGCTCCTTCGCCTGATACACCGCCAGATCCGCCTTGGTGATGAGGCCACCGTTGGCCGCCATGTCCTTGTCGACGAGGTCCGCGATCCAGCCGGTGTAGAACGCGTCGGGTCCGTCGGTCGCGATGGCGGTGAGTGTCCTGGCGAGGTCGCCGAGCACGATGCGCTCGCCCTCTTTCCACGGCGTCCCATCGGCTTTTCCGTACGCGGCCATCGAGCCTTTGAACGCTTTCATGCTGCCGGCCACTTCGCTGTTCAGGCCGCGCGCCAACGAGGCCGGGACCGCAAACCCTTCGCGCGCCAGATTGGCCGCCGGCATCACGACGTCCTTCCAGGGCAGCTTGCCGAAGCGCGAGTGGGCCAGCGCCATGCCGCGGACGGTTCCAGGAACACCGGGGGCCAGGTATCCCGCGGCGGTGAGGCGGCGATTGATTGCACCCTTCGCGTCCAGATACATCGTCTCGGTCGACTTGCCGGGCGCCTTTTCGCGATAGTCGAAGGTGGTGGCCGAGCCGTCCCCGGTACGGACGATCATGAAGCCGCCGCCGCCGATGTTGCCGGCGGTGGGATAGGTGACGGCCATCGCGAAGGCCGTGGCGACCGCGGCATCAACGGCCGTGCCGCCGCGCGCCAGGATGGCTGCCCCGATATCGGAGGCCAGGTCGGAGGAGGAGACCACCACGCCGTCCCTGGAGAAGACGCCCAGGTCCGGAGCCTGGGAGGCCGCGTGGGGAAGGGCGCTGACGGACAGGGACACGACCACGGCAAGCAGGCACACGAACATCTTCCTCATCGGGACCTCCGGAGCCGACAGCTTACCGCAGTCTGCGGGTAGAATCCCCGCCATGCGCACACGCCTTTCGCTCGTTGTTGCCGCCCTGGCCGCCATGGTGTGGTCCACCTCTGCCTTTCAGGTGTCGGCGCCGCCCGCGCCCCAGGCTGCGGCTCAATCCGCCGTGGCCCTTGTCCGGCCGCAAGCCGTCGACAAGGCATTTGCCGCGTGGACCCGCACCACGCCCGGGTGCGCGGTGGGCGTCAGTGAAAACGGCCGCCCGGTGCTGGAGCGGGCGTTCGGCATGGCCGACCTCGAGCACGATGCGGCCAACGGCGCCGGAACGATTTTCGAGGCGGGCTCGGTGTCGAAGCAGTTCACCGCCGCCGCGGTCCTGCTGCTCGTGAAGGATGGGCGCATCGGCCTGGACGATCCCGTGCAGAAGTACGTGCCGGAATTGCGGGACTACGGTGCGCCACTGACGATCAGGCACCTGCTGACGCACACGAGCGGCCTGCGCGATTGGGGCAGCCTTGCGGGCATCGCGGGCATGCCGAGGGGCGCGCGCACGTACACCCACGCGCACGTGGTGGACATCCTGAGCCGTCAGACCGCGCTGAATTTCACGCCTGGGACGGCGTGGTCGTACAGCAACTCCGGCTACAACCTCGCCGCGGTCATCGTGGCGCGCATCAGCGGGATGTCGTTCGCGGAGTTCAGTCGCACCCGGCTGTTTGAACCGCTCGGCTTGACTCACACCTCCTGGCGCGACGAGTACGCGCGGGTGGTGCCCGGCCGCGCGATCGCGTACGCGCCCGCGGGCAACCGGTACCGGCAGGACATGCCGTTTGAGAATGTGCACGGCAACGGCGGGCTGCTGACGACGGTCGGTGATCTGCTGAAGTGGAACGAGGCGTTCGCGGCGGGTCCGATGTCCGGCGCGACGCTCGCGGATCAGCAAAGGACGGTGGCCCGCCTCAACGATGGCCGCGCCCTGCACTACGGATTCGGCGTGTTTCGCGGCGAGTACAAGGGCGTCCCCGAGGTGTTTCACTCCGGCTCCACCGCCGGATACCGCGCGTTCCTGACGTATTACCCATCGGCGCGCTTGTCAGTGGCGGTGTTATGCAACGCAGGCAACGCCAATGCGGCACAACTCACGCGCGCGGTGAGCGATATCTACCTGGGCGATCGGCTTCGCCCTGACGCACCGCGGACGCCCGTGTTGCGAGAGGCGCAGGGCCC
>JANLHE010000452.1 GCA_024653875.1 Acidobacteriota bacterium | reverse complement strand
AGCACCTCCGCGGTCGGGACGAACCACAACCCCGTGTCGCCGGCCACCGTGGTGGTGGCGGGACGTGTGTCCGACACCTGGCGCGCCTCCTGCGGCGGCGTCGAGGTGGGTGGTTGAGCGTACGCGGCCGGCGTCCAGGTCAACAGGGTGACGGAAGCGGCCAACACGGAAGCGGTAAAGAGGTTGCGGCGCATATCGTTGGACTCCAGATGTCGTGCGTGTGTGAACGTCATCGCTTTTCGAGCGGGACGCGGATGTCGACGGATTGATCGAGGGTAAGCGTCAGGATGGTGCCGGCGGGCAGTTCCACTTCCTTGCCGGCAGTCGAGAGGACCACGGCGGTGCCGGCGCCGCCGCCAATGGCGCCGCCGATGATGGCGCCCTTCTTGCCGCCGAGGATGCCGCCGATGATGGCGCCGCCCGCGGCGGGAATGCCGATCTTCGCCGCGTCCTCACCTTTGGTGGCGGGCGCGACACGGTTGAGCGTCAGCACGATGGCATACGGCGCCTCGTGGCCCGTGACGGTAATGGTCCGGAAGCGGATGCCCAGCGAGGCCCGGCCCTTGACCTTGCCCGCGGACTCCACGCTCGTGACCTCGCCCCTGAGCCGGCTGCCGGCGGGCAGCAGCGTGACGCCGTCCACGACAATGGCGTCCATCAAGGTGCCTTCAATGGGGTCTTCCACGTTGCTGGTCGCCGAATGCACGCTGGTGTCCAGTCGGACACTGAGCGCCGTGCCGGCCGGCAGCGTGCGCTCGTGAAACCTGGCGATAGGGGGCAACACGACGGGCACTTCAGGCGTCACCACCTGCACGTCCGCGATCTGCTCACGAGGCACCGATCGCACCGCGCGGCCGCTATCGACTTTCACGGTGACCGGGTCGCGTTCGGTCAGGGTTCCCTGCACCACGCCGCCGTCCTGGCGCGTGACGGCGACCTCCGAACCCACCGGCACTTGTTCCACGTCCACCTTCGTCTCCCGCCCGCAGGCGACAGCCAGGGCAGACAACGCGAGCACGCCGAGTCGAAGATGAAAGGTCATGGCCTCCATCCTAGGGCGTTGCGTGGTCCGTGACTGTGCATTCCGGCACACATGGCCCGGATCCAGTCTGGCAGTCTGTAAACCAGAGGTGTGTCATGACGATTGCCGATCTGAAAGCGACAGCGGACTCCGCCAACGAGAAGGTGCACGACGGCCTGCGCGCCGCCAAGGGCGTAATCAGGAAGCGCACCAATGATCTGGCGGACTTCCGCGATGCCTCCGCGCTCCGGGTGCGTCGGGCGCCGCTGCAAACCGTGGCGATAGCGGTGGGCGTTGGCCTGGTGATCGGGTTCGTGGCGGGTTGCGCGCGCGGGAAGAACCGGCCCGTCTAGCGCGCCGCCGGCCTGTCGCGCAGGGTAATCAGCGTCTCGCCGGGCTTGACGAGCCCCAGCTGCTGCCGGGCCGCGTCTTCCAGGGTCTGGGGGTCGTTGCGCAGACGGCGGGCCTCGTCGGCCAGCCGCGCGTTGTCGGCTTTCAGCTGGCGCAAGGACTCACTGACATCTTGGAACTCCCGGCGCGCCTGCAGGTTGGCGAGGTAGCCCTTCTCGCCGATGAGGGCGTTGACCATCAGCACGGTGGAGACAATCAGCAGGCCGCAGGTCCAGACCTTCCGCCGGCGCCCGCGCGCCTCCACGCCGCTGCGCACTCTGCGCCTGACGCGCGGGACGGGCGTGGTGTGGGCGGACGCGTTCGCGGGGGAGTCGTGCATTGGCAAGGCCGGTTGTACCAAGATCTCGTCCGCAGTACAAGCGCAAAATAGGGCCATGGAAAATATTGTCCTGGCG
>JANLHE010000447.1 GCA_024653875.1 Acidobacteriota bacterium | reverse complement strand
TTCTCCGGCCAGCGCGCCCGTGACGAGACCGGTTCCGAGATGGCGTGCCGCACGCGGCTGGTGCTGCAGGCACTGGGGCAGATCCTCGAAGGATTCAGGGGCGCGCCAGCACCCGTGACGGTGCTTCTGTTGACGGCGGGCCTGGCGGCTCCCAGGCGCGACGCCCCGATGGCGATGGCGCCCGGCATGTGTGAGTTGCAGGCGGCGGACTTCCAGCGCGTCGGCGCCGCGGCCGGCGCGGCACGCACCAACTTCTACATGGTGCAGCCGGACGATGTCGGCGCGGGCGCGACCGGCCGGCCTGAGAGCATCAGCGGCGCCGGGTACACGGGGTCGGACAATCCCCTCGAGGGGATTGAACACCTGACGGGGGTGACCGGGGGCTCGCGCGTGCCGCTGACGGCGGCCGGCACGATGGCGCTGGCCCGGGTCGCCAATGAGACGTCTTCGTACTATCTGGCCGAACTGGAACCGGAGCCCGGGGATCGCAACGGGCGCCCGCGGCCGCTCAGCATTCGGGTGTCGCGCCAGCAGGTGACCGTGCGCAGCCGGCCGGGGGTTACGTTTGCCTCCGGTGTGGCCGCACCTCCGGCGGCGCGCGTCACCGCCGCCGAGATGTTGTTGAGGGCGGAAGGGTTTCCCGATCTGCCGGTGCGCGCGTCCGCGTACACCATGGAACGCGCCGCTGACGGCCGCGTGAAGGTGGTGGCAGTGGGCGAAATCCTCGATCGGTCCGTGCCGCTGGAATCGGCCGCCGCCGCCCTGGTCGATAGCGCCGGGCGTGTCGTGGCGCGCTGGAACGCGCCAGACGCGGGGGAGTCTCCGCTGATGGGCGCGATGCTCGTGCTCCCCGGAGCGTATCGCCTGCGCTTCGCTGTTGTGGATGCGAACGGCCGCGCCGGCGCCGCGGACTTCGAGTTCAATGCGCAACTGACCGAGGTCGGTCCCCTGCGGCTCGGCTCCATCGTCACCGGCCTCTCGCGCGATGGCGCCTTGACGCCGCGGCTGGAGTTTGGCGACGAGCCGTCTGCGCTGGCGTCGTTTGAGATCAGTGGAGGCAGCGAAGGGCTGGCCCTCAACGCGACGCTTGACGTGGCGCAGTCGGCCGACGGCCCGGCCCTGGTCACGGTGCCGCTGACAATCAGCAGCCTGAGCGCCCAGCGGTTCCTGGCCATGGGCACCGTGCCGCTCGGCGCGTTACCGGCAGGAGACTATGTGGTTCGCGGCCACATTCGCATCGGCGATGGCGCGTCCGGACGAGTGATCCGAACCCTGCGCAAACGGTAGAGGCGCGTTTCAGATCTCTGTAGACGGAGGGCACGGGCTTTAGCCCGTGCCGCACGCCCCGGGCTGAAGCCCGGGGCCTCCGTAAGACTACACGCAAGTGAAAATTGCTCTAAGGGCGCTGCGCCAGCACGGACTCGAACTCTTCAAACGGCCCCTTGAAGTCCTCGATCTGGCCGTTGGCGAAGTGCCACACGCGGGTGCCGACTTCTTCGAGCAGGTCCTGGTCGTGGGTGACCAGGAACACGGTGCCTTCGAATTTCTGCAGCGCCACGTTGAGCGCGTTGATCGATTCGAGGTCGAGGTGGTTGGTCGGCTCGTCGAACACCAGCACGTTCGGCTTCTGCAGCATGATGCGGCAGAAGAGCAGGCGGGCGGTTTCGCCCCCCGACAGGGCGGCGGTGGGTTTGAGCCCCTCTTCGCCGCGGAACAGCATCTGGCCCAGCAGGCCGTGGATGTCCTGGCGCGAGAGATCGGGATCGAACTGATGCAGCCAGTCGGCCGCGGACATGCCCTTCTTGATGACGCCCGTCTGGTCCTGCGCAAAGTAGCCAATCGACACCTCGTGGCCCCAGCGCACCATGCCGTTGTCGATGTCGCCGGGCGAGGCCGGCTGCCCGGGGCCGTCGGCCAGCAGCGCGCGCAGCAGCGTGGTCTTGCCGACGCCGTTGCGTCCGACGAGCACGATCTTCTCGCCGCGCGTGACGACCGCGCTGAAGTCGTCCACCACCTGCAGCGGCCCATACGCCTTGTGCACGTGTTCGAACTCAAGGGCGACACGGCCCGACGGCCGGTTCATCGCGAACTTGATGTACGGCCGCTGGATGTTGGACCGCGCCAGGTCGGTGGTCTGCAGGCGCTCCACTTCCTTGCGGCGTGAGGCCACCTGCGAGGCGCGCGTGCCCGCCGAGAACCGCGCGATGAAGTCGTTGAGCTGGTCGATCTTCTTCTCGCGCTGCGCGTTCTCGGATTCGATGCGCGACCGGATCTGCATCTTGGCGAGCACCATGTCGTCATACCCGCCGTTGTAGGTGATGATCGTTTCGTAGTCGATGTCCGCGATGTGCGTGCACACCGCGTTGAGAAAGTGGCGGTCGTGCGAAATGACGATGAGCGTGCCGTCGTAGCGCTCGAGCAACGTCTCGAGCCAGTGGATCGAGTCCAGGTCGAGGTGGTTCGTGGGTTCGTCCAGCAGCAGGGCCTGCGGGTGGCCGAACAGGGCCTGCGCCAGCAGCACGCGCACCTTCTGCCCGCCCTGCAGTTCCGCCATGGTCCGCTCATGGATCTCGTCGGGGATGTCCAGGCCCTGGAGCAGGACGGCGGCGTCGCTCTCGGCCGAATACCCGTCCTCCTCGCCGACGATGCCCTCGAGCTCGCCAAGGCGCATGCCCTCGGCGTCGGTCAGCGCGGCCTTGTTGTAGAGGGCCTCGCGCTCCTGCAGCGTGTCCCATAGCCGCTTGTTGCCCATGATCACGGTGTCGATGACCCGGAACGCGTCGAACGCGAACTGGTCCTGGCTCAGGACGCCCAGCTTCCGGGGACGGGTGACGCTCCCTTTCTGGGGCGTGAGCTCGCCGGTCAGCAGTTTCATGAAGGTGGACTTGCCCGATCCGTTCGGCCCGGACAGGCCATACCGGCGGCCCGGCGAGAACGTGGTGGTGACGTCGTCGAAGAGAACCTTCGACCCATAACGCATGGAGACATTGGCAACGGAGATCATGAACTCACCATTGTAGCGGGTCCGGACGGGCCGGGCGAAATGTCTTCATGTGAACCGCTCTGGATCTGGCTAGAATGGGAGGGTCTATGAAAATCTCGACGTTCGCCCTGCTGTCTGTTCTTGCGCTTGCCTCGGCCTGCGGTGATGACAAGTCGCCCACGGCCCCCAGTTTGAACGTGCCGTTTTCCGCCACCGACATCACGGTGGGGACGGGCACGACCGCCGCCAGCGGCCAGACCGTTCGGGTCTACTACACGGGCTGGCTGTATTCGGAGACCGCCACCGACAACAAAGGCGGCCAGTTCGACGCCAACACCGCGGGGCTGGGCTCCAGTTTCCAGTTGGGCGCCGGCCAGGTCATCAAGGGGTGGGACCAGGGCGTGGTGGGCATGAAGGTGGGCGGCAAGCGCCGCCTCGTCATTCCGCCGGAGTTGGGATACGGATCGGCCGGTTCCAGCGGCGTGATTCCCGGAAACGCGACGTTACTCTTTGAGATCGAGTTGCTGGGAGTGGCGGGATAGGGTCCATGCTTCGAACGGCGGTTCGTGTCGTTCTGGTCATCGCCGCGTGCGCGACGGGCGGCAGCCTGCTGTCCGGACAGCAGCGGCCCGTCTTCCGGTCGGACGCGCACTTCGTCCTGGTCGACGCCTATCCCATTCGCGACGGCAAGGTGGTGGAGGGACTCACGGCCGCGGACTTTGCCGTCAGGGAAGACGGCGTTCCGCAGACGATCGACACCTTCGAGTTCGTGGCCGGGTCGTCGGCCGAGCCTGAGTCGTCGAGGCGGGATCCCAACACCATCACCGAATCGCGTGAAATGGCCGCCGATCCGCGCGCGCGGGCGTTTGTCGTCGACCTCGACATCCATCACGTCTCCATCGCCGGGTCGCATCGCATCCGCGTGCCGCTGGTGCGGATGCTGAACGAGATGCTGGCGCCCGGCGATCTCTTTGGCGTCATGTCCACCGAGCACGACCCCGGCACGCTGACCTTCGCGAAGAAGATCACGACCGCCGAAGACATGCTGGCGCGGTATTGGTCCTGGGGGATGCGCGACAGCGCCGTCCTGCACGAGGAAGAGCAGGGCATTACCAATTGTTTTGCGACCGAGGTGTTGCCCTCCGGGGATATCGTCGACCGGTTCATCGAGGACGGCGCCCGTGTCCGAAAGCTGCCGGACCTGATCATCGAGTTGTACCGGGAGTCGAAGGTGCTCGATCACCTCGATGACCTGGTCGACGTCCTGGGCCATATGCGCGAGGGCCGGACGTCCGTGGTGCTGGTCACGGAAGGGTGGCGGCTGTTCCCTCCAAATTCGAAGCTGGTGGCTGAGATCGAACGCACGCAGCGAAACGGCCCGCCCGGGCCGGGCAGCGTGGCCGGCCGGATCCAGATGTTCGACTCCATCAATCAGGGCGTGCGCGATACCTGCATCCTCATGGGGCAGCGGCTCGCGCGGACCGATCACCGGCAACGCTTGCGCGATCTCATCGCGCGCGCCAACGAGCGCAACGTCTCGTTCATTCCTGTGAACCCGGCAGGGCTCGTCGTCACGGAAACGCCGATCGGGGAGAAGATCATTCCGGTGGCCGACCCCACGAAGTCGGTCCTGATCGACGACTTCGATCGCATCACGATCCGCGAGGACGGCCTGCGCACGCTGGCCGATCGCACCGACGGCTTGGCCGTCGTCAAGAACAACGATCTGCATGCGGGCCTGCGGAAGGTGACCGATCGGCTGAAGTCGTTCTACCTGCTCGGGTACTACTCCACCAACCGGACGTTCGACGGCGGCACGCGCCACATCGTCGTCACGGCCGCGTCGAAGGACATCGAGGTGAAGGCGCGCCGGGGATATCGCGCGCCGACCGAAGCGGAACGCGCCGCCCGCGCGAACCCGGTCGCCGCGGTGGGACCGTCGCCGATCGAACTGGCGCTGGACGTCCTCTCAGGCATCCGCTCCGCCGATGACCGCACGTTCAACGTCTCGCGGTATCTGAAAGCAGACGCGGCGCCCATCCTTGGCGTGCCTGCGGTGTCGCGTGCCACGCCGTCACCGCGCTCTCCGCTGGTGGCTGTCACGGCACCGGCGTTCACGCGGCGCGAACGAATTCACATCGAGTGGCCGGTCGCCCTGGGGCTCGTCGAGCGTTCGGCACGGATCCTCGGGCGCAACGGGAAACCGCTGGCCGTGCAGGTGACGCTGACCGAACGCGAGGCGTCCGGTGTGACGACACTCGTGGCCGATGCGGTGCTTGGGGCGCTGGCGCCAGGCGACTACGTGGTGGAGGTCACGGTGGCCGCCGCCGCGGGGATAAAGACCGCGCTGGTCGCATTCCGGGTGGTACCGTAGGCCATGCGCCGATATCTGCCGTTGCTTGCCGTGCTCCTGCTGTCGGGGCTGGCCCTGATTGAGGCCCAGACACCCACCGGCGGCCAGGCTCAGCAGCCACAACGGCCGGTCTTCCGATCGGACGCCCACTTCGTCACGGTTGATGCGTATCCCATTCGTGACGGCAAGGTCGTGACAGGCCTGACGGCCGC
>JANLHE010000445.1 GCA_024653875.1 Acidobacteriota bacterium | reverse complement strand
GATCGCGATCATCGCGTCGCAGAAGCGATCCAGTTCCTCCATGGGCTCGCTTTCGGTCGGCTCCACCATCAGGGTCCCCGCCACGGGGAACGACACCGTCGGCGCGTGGAACCCGTAGTCCATCAGCCGCTTCGCCACATCGGTCTCGTCCACGCCGTGCGCCTTGAACGGGCGCAGGTCGAAGATCAGTTCGTGCGCCACGCGGCCGTTGGCGCCCGAGTACAACACGGGATAGTGCCCCTCCAGGCGCGCCTTGATGTAGTTCGCGTTGAGCATCGCGTACTTCGTCGCTTCGGTGACGCCTTTGGCGCCCAGCATGCGGATGTAGCCGTACGAGATCAGGAGAATGCTGGCGCTGCCCCAGGGCGCCGCCGACACGGCCGAGACACCGCTGTCGCCGCCGGTGGCCACGACCGTGTGACCGGGCAGGAAGGGCGCGAGGTGCGCGGCCACGCCGATCGGCCCCACGCCCGGCCCCCCGCCGCCGTGCGGAATCGCAAACGTCTTGTGGAGGTTGAGGTGGCACACGTCCGCCCCAATCGACGCGGGGCTGGTCAGGCCCACCTGCGCGTTCATGTTCGCGCCGTCCATGTACACCTGTCCGCCGTGCTCGTGCACGATCGCGCAGATCTCGCGGATACCGCCCTCGAACACCCCGTGCGTGCTGGGATAGGTCACCATCAGGCACGAGAGGTTGTCGCGATTGGCCTGCGCCTTCGCGCGCAGGTCCGCGATGTCGATGTTGCCCTGCGCGTCGCAGGCCACCACGACGACCTTGAGACCGACCATGGCCGCGCTGGCGGGATTGGTGCCGTGCGCCGACTGCGGGATCAACACCACCTTGCGATGTCCCTCGCCGCGGCTGTGGTGATACGCGTTGATGACGAGCAAGCCGGTGAACTCGCCCTGCGCGCCGGAATTGGGCTGCAGGGAGATCGCGGCGAACCCGGTGATGTGGCGCAGCGCCGATTCCAGTTCGTCGATGACCTGCCGATAGCCGGCCGCCTGATCCACCGGCACGAAGGGATGCAGCTTCGAGAACTCCGGCCAGGTGACCGGAATCATCTCGGCCGCCGCGTTGAGCTTCATCGTGCACGATCCAAGCGGGATCATCGCGGTGTCCAGGCCGATGTCCTTCCGCTCGAGGCGGCGGATGTAGCGCATCATCTGGGTCTCGGAGGCGCAGGTATTGAAGACCGGATGCGTCAGGTACGGTGACGTGCGCGCGAGGGCGCCTGCCCCCGCCGTGCCCCGGGCCGGCGTCGTGGCGGTCTTGCCTGCGACCGACGCGAAGACCCCGATCACATCCCCGAGATCCGCGTCGGTGACGGTTTCGTCGAACGAGACCTGAATGGCGTGGTCGTCCGCAAAACGGAGGTTGATGCCCCTGGAAAGCGCCGCGGCGCGAATGCCCGCGACGTGTGCGTGCGCTCCGGTAAACCGGACCGTGTCGAAGTAGTTCGCATTCGTCTGGACCCACCCGAGGCCGGTCACGGCGGCGGCCAGGCGCGTGGCGTACGCATGGACGCGGTCGGCGATCGCGCGGATGCCCGCGGGGCCGTGGTAGACGGCGTAAAACGCCGCGATGTTCGCGAGCAGCGCCTGCGCCGTGCAGATGTTGGAGGTCGCTTTCTCGCGGCGAATGTGCTGCTCGCGCGTCTGCAAGGCCATGCGATACGCGCGGCGCCCCTTGGAATCGACGGACACGCCGATGATGCGGCCCGGGGCCTGGCGCACGAACGCGTCGCGCGTGGCAAAAAAGGCCGCGTGCGGACCGCCGTAGCCGAGGGGCACGCCAAACCGCTGCGCGCTCCCCACCACCACGTCCGCGCCCATTTCGCCGGGCGGCGTGTAGACGGCCAGCGACAGCAGGTCCGTGCCCACCGCCACCAGCACGCCGGCGTCGTGCGTGCGGGTGATGAGCGCGCGCAGGTCGTGCACCTCGCCGCGATCGTCCGGTGACTGCACGTACGCGCCAAACACTTCCGCGCCGAACGCCGCGGTCGCGACGTCCTCGAAGCGCAGGGTGATGCCGAGCGGCGCGGCGCGCGTGACGAGCACGTCGCGCACCTGCGGGAAGATGCGATCGGAGACCACGAACGTCGCGGCGTCCTGACGCTTGCTCACGCGCGCCAGCAGCGTCATGGCTTCCGCGGCGGCCGTGGCTTCGTCCAGCAATGAGGCGTTCGCGATCTCCATCCCCGTCAGATCGCTCACCATCGTCTGGAAGTTGAGGAGCGATTCCAGGCGGCCCTGGGCGATCTCGGCCTGGTAGGGCGTGTATGGGGTATACCAGCCGGGGTTCTCGAACACGTTCCGCAGAATCACCGCCGGCGTGATGGTGTCGTAGTACCCCATCCCGATGTAGCTGCGGCAGATCCGGTTCTTCGCCGCGATGCCGCGGAGCCGCGCCAGGTAGGCCGACTCGGATTCGGCCGGCGGCAGGGTGAGCGGCGCCTTCAGCCGGATGTCGGCGGGCACAATCTGATCGATGAGGACCTCCACTGATGCCGCCGTGATGGCCTCGAGCATCCGGGGCAGATCACGCGTACGGGGGCCAAGGTGACGTGACAGGAACGTATCGGACACCGGCGTTACCTCGAAAGGACGGACGGAATTACTGGGTCAGGGCGTCGTACTTGGCGGCGTCCAGCAGGTTGGCGAGTTCAGCGGAGTCGGTGACCTTGATCTTGATCATCCAGGCGTCGTGCGGCTGACTGTTGACCGATTCGGGGTGCGTGCCGAGGTCGCCGTTGACGGCCAGCACCGTGCCGGCCAGCGGCGAGAAGAGCTCGGACACCGCCTTGACGGACTCGATCGTGCCGAAGACCTCGCCCTGTGTCAGCACGCGGCCCACATCGGGGAGTTCCACGAACACCACGTCACCCAGTTGCTTCTGCGCGAAGTCGGTGATGCCCACCGTGGCTTCATCGCCCGTGACGCGAACCCATTCATGCTCTTTGGTGTATTTCAGATCGGTCGGATACATGCGGAAACTCCTACGCCGGTTTTGAACGCTTGTAAAACGGTTCAGGGACCACTTCGGCCTGGACGCGCCGGCCCCGAATGTCAATCGTCAGCGGTGCGCCTGGCGCCGAGAGCGCCACCGGCACCATCGCCAGCCCAATGGACTTCTTGAGGAAGGGGGTCTGCGTGCCGCTGGTAACGATCCCAATCGGGGTCTCGCCATCCATCACCGCGTGCCCGTGGCGGGCGATGGCGCGGTCGCGCATTTCAAAGCCGACGAGCCGCCGTTCGAGGCTGCCCGCCTTCTGCGCGCGGAGGCGATCCGCGCCGAGGAAGCCGTCCTTCTTCCAGCCGACAATCCAGCCAAGGCCCGCCTCCACCACCGACGTGTGCTCGTCCATGTCGCTGCCGCACAGCCGCATCGAGGCCTCGAGGCGCAGCGTGTCGCGCGCCCCCAGCCCGCAGGGTTTGATGCCGGCGGCCTCGCCGGCCTCGAGCAGCGCGTTCCACACGCGCTCGGCCTGCGCCGGCGGGACGAAGATCTCGAAGCCGTCCTCGCCCGTGTAGCCGGTGCGCGACACCATCACGCGCACGCCTGCCACCTCGCCATGCGCGAACCAGTAGTACTTGAGATCGGCCAGCTCGATCGCCGTCAGGGTCTGCAGCACCCGCTCGGCTTCCGGCCCCTGAATGGCGATCAGCCCGTACCGCGAGCTGGCGTTCACCACGGACACGTCGCCGCCGCGTTCGGCCGTCCGCGCGACGATCCACTGGTGGTCTTTCATGATGTTGCCGGCGTTCACCACCAGCATGAAGTGCTGATCGGCCATCCGGTACACCAGGATGTCGTCGACGAAGGTGCCTTCGGGTGTTGTCAGCGCGGAGTACTGGATCTGTCCGAGGGCCAGGCGGCTGGCATCGTTCGAGGAAATCCACTGCACGGCCGCAAGGGCATCCGCGCCGGCCAATTCGATCTGGCCCATGTGGCTGACATCAAAAAGGCCGACCTTTGTGCGGACGGCCATGTGTTCGTCGATGATGCCCGAGTATTCGACGGGCATGTCCCAGCCGCCAAACTCGACCATACGCGCACCGTGCGCGCGATGCCTGGCGTTGAGCGGGGTCTTCTTGAGGGCAGCAGCAGGTGGCGTGGTCGTCATGGGTAGGGACGTTGAGGCTCTTGTAGCGACAACGCTCCTACAACGTACTATCCCCCTCACCCCCCGTCAACAACGAGTCGACAGGACCGGGGTGGATTGTTGCCTTCACCCCGGCCCTGTCTGGCCTACGCATCTCCCCGGCGGGAGGGCCACACGGCACGCAGGAGCGCGAAGAGCACACCGGCCAGCAGCAGCAGCGTGAGGGGCCCCGCCTCGCGGGTTTGCGGCACCGTCAACAACAGCGCCGGCATGACCAGGCCACTCACCAACATCGCCAGCAGGATCTGCACAATGACAATTCCGAGCGCGCGCATAAGTGTCCTCCTGTCAGGCTCGCGGTCAGCCCCTGAACGGGACGCCGCCGTTGCAGGCGATGAACCACGCCATGGCTCCCTCGGCCCTCACAGCGTAGATCAATGAACACCCTGTCCACCGGTGCGCTTCATACCACCTCAGGCGATCCGTGCACTCCGCGAAGTCATCCGCAATGCGGACGGCCTCCTTCGAGTACATATCCCAGCAGTCGCCTGGGCCGCGGCCTTGCCACGTGATTCTGGCCACGGTCGGGACAGCCTTGGAAGATCCCGCCAGCGCGGCGGCCCGTTCCGCCACCCATTCCCGGTGCTCCGCCAGGGCCGCGGTGGACCCGGTGCCAAACTCGAGGATCAACCGCGTGAGCAGCAACGACTGGCCCGTGAACGTCTCCGGGCCGTCCGGGACCCGCTCCAGCAACGCCCGGGCCCTGGCCGCGGCATCCGACCGCTGCAGCACCACCAGCAGCCGGTCATAGGCCGCGCCGGCATCCGCCCCCATCGCCATGGTGCCCCACGGTCCGGAGACCGTCAACGCGCCGCGACGGACCGTCAGGACGAGACTGTCCGCCCGCGTCGTGATTGTGGCGATCGACTGATCGGCCCTGACCTCCTTGCGGATTTTCACGTGCTCATCCGCCACCTCGAGCACCACGCGCCCCGGCGCGCGCGTCACGCGCACGTGGGCGGGGCCCGCGCTGGCCCGCGCCGCCCACGGGCCGGCCAGCGCCGCCACCACCATCAGTGCTGCCATTCCCCGACGACTCCCCGTTGTGAATACCACCATTTCCATCACGCCCTCCCTCCCGGCTACGCCCCGTAACAGTCACCCAACGCCAGCACGAACTCCGCCGTGGTGGCGATCACACCCCGAAGACACGCCTCAGCTTCGGTGTAGCCGGCGACGGCTTCGCATGCCTCGATTTGATCCGCGATGTACCGCAGCCCGCCGAACATGAAGAGCAGGCACGGATCCAGATAGAACCTGACCATGAGCGACTTCCTTTCCTTCCCAACCGTTTGTGGCCTGGCGGCCTCCGGGTCGATCGGTGACCCTGCGTTTACGGGGTTCGCGCGTCGCCTGGAGGGGCGCCGGCCGCGAACTGCAAATGTGACCGCAGCGTGTGGTAACTGATGTCGAGCCGCCGGCACGCGCGTGTCTTGTTGCCCTCGCACTGGTCCAGGACCAGCCGGACGTACCGGCTGCTCCACGCCCGCAGCGAGTCTGGTCCGGCCGGCGCGCCCTTGAGCACGTCCTGGTACTGCCGCGTGACGAGCGCCGGCAGATCTTCCACGTGCAGGCGATCCCCTGGCGAGAGGGCAATCGCGCGTTCCAGCACACGTTCGAGCTGCCGCACGTTCCCCGGCCAGTCAAAGACACCGAGGGCGTCCAGGGCCGCCGCGCTCGCGGTGAGCACCCGCGTGTGGCGGTGGCGGTGCAACAAGTGCTCAACCAGCACCGGGATGTCCTCCCGCCGCGACCGGAGCGGCGGCACTTCAATCTCCACGCCCGACAGGCGATAAAACAGGTCTTCACGAAACGCGCCGGCCAGGACCTGCTGGCTCAGCCGCCGGTTGGTGGCCGCCAGCACCCGGGTGTTCACGGCCCGCAGGTGCGACCCGCCCACGCGCTCCACGGACATGTCCTGCAGCACCCGAAGCAGCTTGGCCTGGGCCAGCATCGAGAGGTCCGCGACCTCGTCCAGGAACAAGGTGCCCCCTTCGGCCTGCTCGAACTTGCCGCGGCGGCCCCTGACGCCGGTTGCCGTGCGCTCCTCGATCCCGAACAGCTCGGCCTCGAGCAGTGTTTCCACGAGGGCGGCGCAATTGACGGCCACGAACGGCCCGCGCCGACGGGGGCTGGCGTCATGCAGCGCGCGCGCCACCAGTTCCTTGCCGACGCCACTCTCGCCTTCCACGAGCGCCGTGAACTCCGTGGCTCCCACCCGCGCGACCGTCGCGCGCAGCCCCTGCATCACCGTGCTGTCTCCCACCAACATGGCATCGCCTCCATGGACACGGACATCAAACCTGGTGCCAGCGCGAATCGCTTGATGTGGCGACACTCGCATGTGTGTCCTCCGCGTGGGGCGGCCTTCCCTACCCTGCCGGGCCGGTCCAGCGACACAGGCCCCGGTACGTCGTTCCCTCTTTACCCAGGCTGGCGACGTGCCAGGAGTGGACGCGCGCACATCGTTCCTCCACGCCGCCCGCCACCGGCACGTGGGTCACGGTGATGACCTGCCCGGGACGAAGCCGCAGGCGCCCCTCAAGGCACGCTTCCTCCCCCGTCATCGCCACGGCGACGACGTCGCGGCCCAGCCGATACCGGCGCGCGCCCTTCACTCCACCCAGCTCTTCCGCCCCGGATCAAACCGGAGAACCCGTGTGCGCCCGGTCACGCCGGACACCCGCACGGCGGACTGCGTGCTCCCCGCGCCGCGCACGACGATCGATCCGGAAGACGAGGTGCCCGACGGAGAGAAGACCGCCATCCGCGCCACGCCGAACCGAAGGGGCGACGACGTGGACTCGCCGTCCAGGTGCGGCACCCCGGGGGCGTACCCCACGCGCACGTGCGCGAACTGATCCGCGAGCGTGCGCGGAGCGCTGTCGCACCGATCGACGCCGGCGGTGATGTCGGAGCGCGAGACCCCGTCGCGGTCGTGGTCCCTGCAGACGCGCCATCCGACCTCGCCGGCCACGTCATCAAAGACCACCGCGACGGACTGTCCGGACATCACGGCCCGCTGACGCGCGAGGCGGAATTGACCGGCCAGAAACGCGGCCGCATCTTCCGTGCGCCTGGCATCGACGCCGTGGGACATGGCCGGCAGGCCTGCCCCAAGCCCGCAGGAGATCAGCGCGAGCACGGTCAGCACTTCCACCAGGGAGGTGCCGTGGGCCGGGGACGAGCCGGCCCGCGGGCCCGTCCCAGGCGCCGCCGCCCGTATCACGCGCCGCCTCGCGGCGGCGCCACGACGATCAGGGCCTTCAGGTTCAGGAAGGTCTTCTCACCGATCCCGCGCACGTTCATCAGCTCTTCGATCTTCTTGAAGCCGCCGTTCTTCTGCCGATACTCCAGGATGCGGGCTGCCGTGGCCGCGCCCACGCCGGGCAGCGCTTCCAACTCGACCGCCGTGGCCGTGTTGATGTTGATCGACGCCGGGGCGGGCACCGTCTTGGCCGGCTTGCTGGTCTGGCCAGGCTGGCCCTGGACGGAGCGCTCCTGGGCCAAGGCGGTGCCCGACCAGGCGGCGAGTGCACAAGCAACGATGAGCGCGAGCAGATTTCGCATGGTTCTGATCTCCGGGGTGCCTCCCGCGTCCCATACGCGGAAAGGGTCAACGGGACCGGCACAGCCACCTCGCCCGCACGCAGGGTCGGGAGGCCGCATTCATACGGCATGGCTGGCCGGCACCCGGCCGGGTCAGATTGCAGATTGGAGGCCAGTCGGACGCCGACGACCGCTCGCCGCGGAACTCGTTGTGCCGAAGGCGGATGCGCGTGACGTACCACGCGGCGCGTTTAGCCGCGCCGCGCGGAATGACAAGTGGGGTTGTCTGATGAGACCGGACGCCCCGCTACGGCGTCAACCGGCCTTGAACCACGCCACGGTATGGCGCAGGCCTTCTTCAAACGGCACGGTGGGTTCGTACCCGAGGAGCTTGCGGGCCTTGAAGATGTCCGCCTGCGAGTCCTTGACGTCGCCCTCGCGCGCGGGACCAAACGTGGGCGCGATGTCCGTGCCGATAATGAGCTGCAGCGACCGCGCCAGTTCCAGCAGCGAAATGCGCCCGCCGGTCGCCACGTTGATGATCTCGCCGGCCACGGCCTCGGCCGTCGCCGCGCGCAGGACGCCGTCCACGACGTTGGCGACGTATGTGAAGTCGCGTGTCTGCCGGCCGTCACCGTGGATGAGCGGCGCCTGCCCCGCCAGCACGGCCTTGATGAACAGCGAAATCACGCCCGAGTACGGCGAGTCCGGAGCCTGCCTTGGCCCGAACACGTTGAAGTACCGGGTCGTCACGGTCTCAAGACCGTAGAGGGACGTGAAGAGCTGGCAGTACTGTTCGCCGACGTGCTTCTGAAGGGCATACGGCGTGATCGGGGCCGGCCGCATGTCTTCGCGTTTTGGCAGCACCGCCGAGTTGCCGTAGGTGGACGATGAGCCGGCAAAGACCACGCGCTTGACGCCGGCGTCCCGGGCGGCGACCAGCATCTGCATGGTGCCGTCCACGTTGGCCCGATGCGTGCCGAGCGGGTCTTTCACCGAGCGCGGCACCGACGGAATCGCCGCCTCGTGCAGCACGTAGTCGCACCCGGCTGCCGCCCGTGCCGCCACGCCGTCGTCCGCAAGGTCGCCCTCGATGACCTCCACCCCGGCCGGGACGTTGTCCCGCTTGCCGGTCGAGAAGTTGTCAACAACACGCACCTGTTCGCCGCGCTGGAGCAGCGCCTGCGTCAGATGGGATCCGATGAACCCGGCGCCGCCGGTGACTAGGTACAGGGACATAAGCGATGACTATGGTAATTGCGAAATGTCAGAAATGCCCGAAATGGCGAAGTTCAGGAACTGCGATCCGAGTCTGCTTTGGTTAGTGATGAGTGAATCCGGAGTTGACAAGCGAAGCAGGTTCCAGAATTTCGCCATTTCTGACATTTCTAACATTTCACCAGTGCAATCGGCCCCCCGTCAGCGTGGCCATCCGCCTTGCGGTAATCCTGGCGCGATCCTGAGCGCGTTCTTGTAATACAGCTTCTTCAGCACGTCGTCGGGCAGGTCCATGCCGTACAGCTTCCAGAAGGCGTGGTAATCACGGTAGTAGTCGAAGTACTCGTCGGTGGTCTCGAACACCCGCCAGTAATACGGGTACTCCTCCGGGTAATAGGCGTCCTTGCCGAAGAGCACGCGGTCCTGGTACTTGATGAAGAACTCGCGCGCGGCACGCGGCTGACGGGCGAAGTCATAGAGCACCGCGCCCACTTCAAGCACCGCGTTGGGGGCCTTGTCCAGCAACGCCGCGGCCGCCTTCAGGTTGTTGCCGTAATAGGCAAAGTGCGCGCCGATGAACCGGGTTCCGGGGTTGGTGATGAAGAGCTCGTCGCGCTCGCGCTGCAGATCCGCGAACTTCGGCCGGCCCGGCATGTAGTTGCGGCGATCCTCGAAGAGCGCCAGCTCCAGCCAGCGCTCATTCTGCATGTCGAGCGGCGAGAAGAACTCCTCGGGCTCGGCCGTGTGGATGATGACTGGGATATTCAGCCGCGCGCAGGCCTCCCAGATTGGCGTGAGGAGCGGATCGTTCACCTTCACGAGGGAGCCGTCGGTCTTGACGTTCTGCAGGCCGAGGCCCTTGGAGATCTTCAGGCCGATGGCGCCGTTCTTCACTGCCGCTTCCAGGTCAGCCACCGCCTTGGCCGCCCAGCCGGGGGCGTCGGGCCGATCCCAGTTCACGTTGGCAAACACGGCGAACCGGTTCGCGTACTTCGTGCCCTTGATGTAGTCGACGCGTCCCTTGACCTGGTCGGGATTGCTGCCGCCGCTCAGGTTCACCAGGACCTGCAGATTCAGCGCGTCCATTTCCTTGATGGTCTGCTCGATGTTGGCTTCGGACACACCCAGGTGGCTGTGGATGTCGATGACCGGGTACTTCGCCCGGGGGACGAGATGCTCCTCGACGACCAGCGTGGTGCGTGGACGATAGTCGAGGATGGACGGGGCCGCGAACTCCGGGAACATGCAGCTGCCCGGCCGCTGCAGCGTGGTGCCGGCCGGGCACGTGCCGTCCACCGGCGGGACGATGCGCGAGCACTGTTCGGGCGAAATCATCGCGGTGCCGGCTGGACACTTGCCATCCACCGGGCTTATCACCGCGCCGCGAGCCCTGCCGCCACCCCTTCCCTGCGGCGCGCCCACGCCGCCGGCGCGACCCTGTGCCGTCTGGACCGCCGGTGCCGGGGCCGTCTCCTGCGTGGCCGCCACTTGCGGCCCCCACCAGACCGCCAGCGCCAGGGCGCAGGTGCCCATTCCCAGGATCCGTCTGAAATTCGTCATCGTCGTCATCCTCCAAAACGATTAAGTTCCGTCGTGGCGGGCTGTAAGCCGAATTCTGTCCCCTTCGGTTTCCCTCAGGGTGACGATCATTCCTCAAGGCCGGTGATCACTCACCGGCTCCAGCAGCCTACCCGGAAGCATCGAACGGGCCGTCCTTATCGAGCCCGCACGCGCCGCGATGCGCGTCGGTGCT
>JANLHE010000442.1 GCA_024653875.1 Acidobacteriota bacterium | reverse complement strand
GTGGACGCGTTGCCCACCGCGTTGAGGTTGGCCCAGAAGTCCGTCGTGATGGCCTGGTACGTCACGTTGGTCGCCATGCGGGTGATCTTGCCGTTCTTGATTTCCCAGAACGCGTTGCCGCCAAACTGGCCGTTGTACCGCTGCTGGTCGATGGAATAGCTGCCGCGGCCGTCGATCATCACGCCGTCCTTGGTGTCCGCGATCATCTCGTCCAGTGTCGGCCCCTTGGGATCGAAGTCCATGTGGACGTTGGGCATGCGCAGGAAGGGATAGTCGCGCCACGATCCCGCGCCGGTGCAGCCGCGGCTTTCCTTCTCGCCGATGTAGTGCGCCGTCTCGCGGTTGGTCTGCAGGCCCACCAGGATGCCGTTGCGGATCAGCGGCCAGCTCTGCGTCTTCACCCCATCATCGTCATACCCGACCGTGCCCATCGCGCCGGGCATAGTGCGGTCGCAGGTGACGTTGAAGAGCGGGGACCCGTACTTGAGCGTGCCCAGGTCGGACACCTTCACGAAGCTGGTGCCGGCATAGTTGGCTTCGTACCCCATGATGCGATCGAGCTCGGTGGCGTGCGCGACGATCTCGTGGATCGTCAGCATCGCGTGGGACGGCGAGAGGATCAGGTCCTTGACGCCCACGCCGATCGGTTTCGCCGTGCAGAACTCCTCGGCCTCGGCCGCGATGCGCTCGGCGTTCTCGATCATCTCGGACTCTTCGGCCGTCTCCCACCCGGCGGTCTTCGGCACGGCGGTGAACTGGCGCGACCGCGTCACGTCGCCCACGCGCGCGGTCACGCTGAAGCCCGGCTGCGTGTTGTAGACCTCCTGCTCGATGTACGACCCCTCGGACGAGGCGAAGTACTTCCACTCGTAGCCCATGTTCACGCTGGCGTTCACGTTGACCACGGCCTTGTTCTTCATCGCGATGTCTACCACGCGCTGCACCAGGTTCTGCTGCTCGGTCTGGGGGACCGTGGTGGGGTCCTTCTTCATCGGCGACACCCAGTGCGCCGTGTACGCCGGCACGGGGGCCAGGCGCACATCAAAGGTCTTCGCCACGGCGCTGGCCTTCGCCACCTCGACGGCCACGGTCGTGATGCGGCGGATTTCGTCCTCGGTCACGATCGGGCTGGAGGCAAAGCCCCACACGCCGCTGTGAATCACGCGCACGCCGAAACCAGCCGGCCCCCGGGTGCCTTCACGCCCGCCGAACGCCGCAAACCCCTGCGGGCCGCCAAAGCCGCCGCCGCCGCGGCCGCCCCCACGGCCGCCACCGCGCCCCCCGCCACCGCGCCCCCCGCCGCCCCGACCACCGCCCCCGCCGGCGAAGCCGCCCACCTCGCCGGCGGCGCGGCCGCTGTTGCCGTTCGCGCTGACAGCCATCGACGCGTTGCGCGTGAAGCGCACATCGGCATACGTGCATCCCGCCAGCTTCGCCTGAGCCAGGACGATGTCCGCCAGGCCCTTGAACTTCGACTGGAGCGGACTGCCGGCCGGCGTCTGCGCCAGCAGGTCGCCGATCAGGTCGTGCGAGGCCAGGACGACACCGGAGGCGCCGACGGTCTTGATGAAATCTCTGCGTGTGAAGTTCATGTTCTGTCCTCGAAACCTAAACCGCCGGCGACAGCGACGTCATGTAGAAGTCCTCGATGCGCACCGGGGGGATGAGCCCCGTGTTGCCGCCATCGTAGGATTCGCCCATGTGCATCGGCACGGGTTTGCCGACGAGCGAGATGTTGTTGTAGCCGACCAGCGGCGACATGTTCCAGCGGAAGTTCTGCACGGGCATCGTGATCTCGCCGTTCTCGATGAGGAACAGGCCATCGCGGGTCATGCCGGTGTTGAGCAACGTGGCGTTGTCCACGCCGCGGATATACCAGAAGAACGTGACGAGCAGGCCGCGTTTGGTCTGCTTGATCATGTCGGCCGTGCTCAGGTCCGAGCCTGCCATGACCAGGCTCATGTTGATGCTGGCTTTCGGGTTCGTGTTGTTCGGCCCGCCCGAGAGGCTGCGCAGCACACCTTTCTCAAGCCAGGTGACCGGCGCCGCCGGTGTGTTGTCGCCCAGGATCGTCGTCTGGCGAAGCACGGGGTTACCGATGTCGCTCTTGAGCGTGAAGAGGTCGCTGAAGATCTTGTCGCCGGGTTTCTTGCCCTGCATGAACGTGCCGCCACCGCCACCGAAGATTCCCGTCATCAGCGACAGGAAGCGCGCATTGGCACGGGGCTCGAGAATGACGGTGTAGCGCCCGGGTTCGAGCGCGCGCGCATTGCGGCTGTCGAGCGCCTTCTTCGAGGCGACCTCGGTGATTTCCACCGGGTTGATCATGCCGATGTCCTTGATGCCGGTGGTGCCCGCCCACCCGGAACCGCTGCCGTCGGCCATGCGGCACGTCAGGATGAAGCTGGCCTCGGCCACTTCTTCACAGGCGAAGAGGCCCTTGGAGTTGGCCTCGCACGAGGTCTGGTGCATCTTCGGGATATACCCGGACCCGACCGT
>JANLHE010000441.1 GCA_024653875.1 Acidobacteriota bacterium | reverse complement strand
GCCATCATCAGCGATCGACTGTGGCGCCGGCGCTTCAGTGCCGACGCCGGTACTGTCGGCCGCACGATAGCCTCGAAGACCGGTGCGTTCCAGATCGTTGGCGTGATGCCGCCTGGCTTCTCCTACCCGATCGCGTCGGTGACCGCCGGCCCGGTGGATGTCTGGCTCCCGTTCATCCCGACCCAGGCCATGACCGTTCGGGGCAACAGCCGCGCGTACCTGCTCTCGGTCGTGGCGCGATTAAAACCCGGCGTGAGCGTCGCGGACGCCTCGGTTCGGATGGCGCGCGTTCGAGACGCTCTCGCCCTCCGGTATCCCGGCTGGTTCAACGATCATGGCGTGGTCGTGCGACGCCTCCAGGACGCGATCGTGGGCGCGTCGGTGCGCTCGTGGATGCTGCTCCTGCTCGGCGCGGTAGCGGTGGTCGTGCTGATGGCGTGTCTTAACGCCGCAAACCTGCTCGTCGCGCGCGCCGTCGGCCGAGGCCCCGAGCTGGCCGTGCGGACGGCCCTTGGCGCAAGCCGGTGGGATCTCGCGCGGGCGCTGCTGGTTGAAAGCCTGGTGCTGTCGATTCTCGGGGCGGCCGGCGGCATCCTGGTCGCGCTGTGGGGTGTCGAGATCCTGCGCGCCACGCTCCCCACGAGCGTGCCAGGACTGGCGATGGTCTCGCTCAATTTCCGCGTGCTCACCATCACCGCCGTCGCCGCCGTCTTGACGAGCGTAACGTTCGGCACCATGGCGGCCCTCCAAGCCTCGCGACCGGACGTGGTCACGCTGCTCGGACAGGCCGGGCGTGGGCACTCGGGCGGGCGAGCCGGCCGCCGGCTCAGAACGGGACTGGTCGTCGCGGAAGTCGGGCTCGCGGTCGTCCTGCTCTCCGGATCCGGGTTGTTTCTCACGAGCTTCATGCGCGTCACGTCGGTCGATCTCGGTTTCGATCCGCGGCACGTGATTACGTTGCTCAGCGCCTCGATGAATTCGAGCGACATCGTGCCCGCCACCACGGCCGACCGGCAGGCCCGCGCACTCGGCGGCCAGTCGGTCATCGAAGCGGCGATCGAGCGTGTTCGCGCCGTACCTGGTGTCGTCGCGGTGGCGCCGATTCAGGGCGGCAGCCCGCTCTCAGGCAGCGCGCTCACGGTGCCCGTGCAACCCGCGGATCGGTTGACGGGACCATTCACGGACGCCGACGAACCGTTCGTGCGGTCGTCCGGTCCGGGTTATCTCGAGGTCGTGCGGGGCACCCTCATCAGCGGCCGCTGGATTGCCGACACCGACGTCGTCGGCGCCACGCCGGTCGTCGTGCTGAGTGACGAGGCTGCGCGGCGGTACTTCGGAGCGCAGAGTCCTCTCGGCCGGGGCCTGCTGATGAACGGCTACGAACGCACGGTCGTCGGGATCGTGCGTGCGATGCGCTGGCGCGGCCCGGAATCCGAGATCCTGCCCGAGGCCTTCATTGCGTTCAAGCAGACCGCGCACCCGACGGCCCAGCTCATCGTGCGGACGAATGGCGATCCGGCCGCGGTCGTCCCGGCGCTGCAGAACGCCATCCAGGGCACGGTGCCGGGGGCCACCGCGCCGACGCCCCAGTTGCTCGAACAGAGCTACGCGGGCCTGCTCGCCCAGCGCAAGTTCAACATGATCATTCTGCTGCTCTTCGGAACCGTCGCGGTCGCCATCGCCGCGATCGGCATCTACGGGCTGATGGCGTTCGTGGTTTCACAGCGCCGGCGCGAAATCGGCGTGCGTGTGGCGCTCGGCGCCCTGCCGTCGGGCATTCTCTCCATGGTACTCGGCCGGGCCGTGCGCCTGCTCGTCGCCGGCCTCGTGCCTGGCATCGCTGTGTCGATCCTGCTCGAGCAGACCGCGCGCGCGTTCCTCTTCAACGCCAAACCCCACGACCCCGTTGTCTATGTCGGCGTCGCGGCAGTCCTGCTCGCCACCGGCCTCGCTGCGGCATTCGGACCGGCCCGCCGCGCCACACGCCTGGACCCGCTCGTCGCGCTCCGTCAGGACTGAAGCGATTGTACGAACACGGTCGAAAGCGGGACGCAGGAGTGGCGCGAATTCCGGGCTAGAGTGCGACGTTCGTCCTTGTGGTCCGTCCTTCGAGGGGCTATTCTCAGCCATGCTTGTGGCAACTGGTTCCGCTCGCGATCAATAGCGATGGGTCCTTCATGATTCCAATGCGCCAGCGTGACGCTGGGCACCACCGTGGCGCGGTGGATGGCCCAGCGTTCTGGGGCTGCGTGGGGCTGGCACTTCTACTCTTTGCCCCGACTCTTCTCGCACAAGCTCCTCGCGCAATCAACCAGTTCAGCCACGAATCGTGGCAAGCCGACAACGGACTGCCCCAGAACTCAATCCAGGCCATTGCTCAAACTCGGGACGGTTACCTGTGGATGGGCACGCAGGAAGGCCTCGTCCGTTTCGACGGTGTTCGATTTGTGGTGTACGACCGCGTGAATACTCCCGAGATTCGCATGAACCACATCCAGGCGCTCCTGGAGACCAGAGACGGGACGCTCTGGGTGGGAACATTCGGCGGCGGGCTGGTGAGCCGTACGGCGGGCACGTTCCGGACGTACGGCGCTGCAGACGGCCTGTCGGCTGACACTGTGGTGGCGCTGGCGGAAGACGCCGAGGGATCGCTGTGGATCGCCACACAGGGTGGCGGGCTGGACCGGTTGACCGCGGACGGTGTCAAGGTGTTTGGCACGGCGGACGGACTGGGCAGCCTCACAACGACGTCCGTCATCGTCGATGCGCGCGGCGCCATCTGGGTCGGGACGGCCCACGGCGCGAGCCGGTTCGAGAACGGGAGGTTCGTGACCTACACGAGCCGTGACGGTCTGGCAGGAGATGCGATCACCGCGCTCGCCGCCGATCGAGACGGGACCGTGTGGATTGGCACCGACGCCGGACTGACCGAATGGCGTGACGGCCGCACCGTCACTTACACAGTGCGGAGCGGTCTGCCGCACGACGCTGTCCGAACGCTTTATGTCGATGCCGCGGGCAGCCTCTGGGTGGGAACGCGTGGCGGACTGGGCCGGCTGAGAGACGGCGTCTTCAGCACTCTTGGCGTCCGGGACGGCTTGGCCACCAACAACGTGACCGCCGTGATCCAGGATCGCGAAGGCAGCTATTGGATTGGCATGGACGGCGGCGGCGTCAGCCGCTGGCGCGATTCGAGTTTCACCACGTACGGACCTCAGCAGGGCCTGTCGGACGAAATGGTGTACTCCATTGCGGGAAGCCGGAGCGGCGGTTTCTGGGCGGGGACCTACGCCGGAATGCTGTACCGCTTCAAAGACGGCCGATTTCAGCAACTGGCCACCGGCGACCATCTCTCCCACACCATCATCCGCGCACTGCTCGAGGACAGCCACGGGGACTTGTGGATCGGCACCGAACTGCAGCTCTTGCGCTACAAGAGTGGGACGTTCGTCGAATACGGCCGATCGAGAGGGCTCCCGGGGTTTGCGATCCGCGTCATGTTTGAGGATCGAGAGGGCCGGATCTGGGTCGGCACGGACGGCGGCGGGCTGAGCCGGCTCGATGGCGATCGCTTCGTCACGTACACGGCCCGGGACGGTCTGGCGGGCGATCGGGTCAGGATGATCGTGCAGGACAGGGACGGCTCGCTGTGGGTTGGCAGTTACGGCGGGCTGAGCCACTTCAAGGACGGCGTGTTCCAGGCCTACACCACGGCGCAGGGACTCTCGCACAACTTCATCAGGTCGCTGCACCTGGATGCGGACGGCACGCTGTGGATCGCGACCTACGGCGGCGGGTTGAATCGGATGAAGAACGGCCGCATCACCGCGTACGGCACGCGAGACGGCCTGTTCAGTGCCACCGCGTTTCAGATTCTCGACGACAGCTTGGGGAATCTCTGGATGAGCTGCAACACGGGTGTCTTCCGTGTCAGCAAGCAGCAGTTGGAGGACTTCTCGATCGGCCGCATCGCGTCCATCGTGTCCACATCGTACGACGAAGCGGACGGGATGAAGAGCCGCGAGTGCAACGGCGGGAACCCGGCCGGATGGCGGACCGCCGATGGACGACTTTGGTTCCCGACGTTAAAAGGCATCGCCATGGTCGAGCCGGCCAACCTCCGGCTGAACCCGCAGCCGCCTCCCGTCATGGTCGAAGACGTACTCGTGGATGGCCGGCCGTTCAAACCGGGTGAGCGCCTCGCCCCGGGAAGCCGGCGGTTCGAGTTTCACTACACCGGGCTGAGCTTCATCGCGCCCAAACGGATGCGGTTCCTGTACCGGCTCGACGGATTCGACGGGGACTGGGTTGACGCCGGCACTGACCGCGTGGCGCACTACACGCGGATCCCGCCGGGTGCGTATCGCTTCCAGGTGAAGGCGGCGACCAATGACGGCGTCTGGAGTACGAGCGTCGCCTCGATCAGCTTCGTCCTGCGCCCGTACTTCTATCAGACCGCTTTCTTCTATCCTCTGTGCGCGCTGCTGCTCGTCGGAGCGGGCGCCGGCTTCCAGTACCTGCGTACTCGTCACCTGCGCGAACGCGAGCGTGTCCTGCAGGAGAAAGTCGACGAGGCGGTGGCCCATCTCAAGAGGCTCAGCGGTCTCTTGCCGATCTGCGCCTCGTGCAAACGGATTCGCGATGACAGCGGTTACTGGAACCAGATCGAGGCGTACGTGCGGGACCACTCCGAGGCCGAGTTCAGCCACGGCATCTGTCCGGAGTGCGTGGCAAGACTCTATCCCGACGTTGTCGATGTCATCGACACGGACACGTAGGACGATCTTGAGCCTTGACAACGCGACCGCTTTCCTGCCACGATGAGTGCATGTCCGCTTCATACCGCGCCGTCCGCTCCTGCGGATGCTTTCCCGAGCGCGCCAGCGGTCTCTCAACGCACCGCTGCCCCTGTTGTTGCGGCTGTTGCAGTTGTAGCTAGCCGCGTCTCGCGGCGTACCTCCGACGCAATCTGACCAACCCGCCCGCGCGCCTTGGCGCGAGCCGTTTTCATTCCCGTTGTCCATCAGGAGCCTTATGAGCGAGCGCGACCGTACGATCGGCATCTACTACGAACACCCGGACTGGTTTCGGCCCATGTTTTCCGAGCTCGATCGGCGCGGCATGCCGTATCGGCGCATCGACGCCTCGGCGCACGCCTACGACCCGAGCAACGGGCGGGAGGAAGAGACGTTCTCGCTCGTGTTCAACCGGATGAGCCCGTCGGCATATCTGCGCGGGCACAAGCAGGGCATCTTCCACACGCTCGGCTATCTGGAGCATCTCGAATCGCGAGGCGTTCGCGTGATCAACGGGCTGAAAGCCTTTCGGAACGAAATCTCGAAAGCGCATCAGATCACCCTGCTCCGGTCGCTCGGACTCGCGGCGCCGAGGGCACGAGTGATCAACGCCGCCGGCCAGGCGCCCGCGGCGGCAGCCGGTCTTCGGTTTCCGGTCGTCGTGAAGGCCAACATCGGTGGCAGCGGCGCGGGCATCGTGCGATTCAATGCACCAGACACCCTTCAGAGAGCCGCGGACGCCGGCCTCATCGACCTCGGCATCGACGACACCGCGCTCGTCCAGGAATATATCCCGGCAAAGGGCGGCCACATCACGCGTGTCGAAGTACTCGGCGGCAAATTCCTCTACGCGATCAAGGTCTTCACGACCGGTGACACGTTCAATCTCTGCCCGGCCGATATCTGCCACACCACCGGCGGCGAGGAGCTGGTCAGATCCGCCTGCGCGGTTGACGCGCCGAAATCCGGCCTCACCGTGGAGGGCTGTGTGCCGCCGCCGGACGTCATCGATGCGGTGGAACGGATCGCCGACGCGGCCGGCATCGACGTCGGCGGGATCGAGTACACGATCGACGATCGCGATGGCCGTCTCTACTACTACGACATCAACGCGCTCTCGAACTTCGTCGCCGACGCCACGCGCGTCGTTGGTTTCGATCCGTTCGCGCGTCTCGTTGACTATCTCGAGCAGGAGGCCGGCGTCGCGACGCTGGCGCGGACGTGAGATTTGGGTATTGGCTTCCGGTCTTCGGCGGCTGGCTCCGGAATGTGGACGATGAGTCGATGGAGGCGAGTTGGGAGTACGCCAAGCGCGTCGCGCGGCGGAGCGAGGAGATCGGGTTCGATCTCACGCTCGTCGCTGAACTGAACCTCAACGACATCAAGGGTGTCGACGCGCCGTCGCTCGACGCGTGGTCGACGGCCGCGGCGCTCGCCGCGGTGACGTCGACGCTGGAGCTCATGGTGGCGGTCCGGCCCACGTTCCACCCGCCTGCCCTGCTGGCGAAGCAGGCGGCGAACATCGACCACATCAGTGGCGGCCGGTTATCGCTCAACGTCGTGTCGTCCTGGTGGGAGCAGGAGGCCCGTCAGTACGGCGTCGCGTTCGACCAGCACGACGAGCGTTACGCGCGCACGGCCGAATGGCTGACGGTCATCGATGGATTATGGAAGACGCCGCGGTTTTCTCACACAGGGCGGTTCTATGACATTCACGACGCGGCGCTCGAGCCCAAACCGAAACGCCGGCCGCGGCCAACCATCTACGCCGGCGGCGAGTCCGAAGCGGCGAAGAATCTGATCTCGGGCCAGTGCGACGCCTATGTGATGCACGGCGACCCGCCGGCGCGCGTGGCCGACAAGATCGCGGATCTGTCGGCGCGCCGCGCGCGCACGGGACTCGCGCCGATGACATTCGGAGTGGCCGGATACACAGTCGTCCGCGACCGCCGCGAAGACGCCGATAGGGAAGTGGCCCGGCTGACCGACGTGCGCCAGAACGCGGCGGGCTACGCGAACTACCAACAATGGATATCGCACACCGAGCTCGAACAACGCGTGTCGCTCGAGGACTATTCAGTCTCGAACCGGGGGCTGCGATCCGGGCTCGTCGGGACGCCCGCTGAGGTACTTGACCGCGTCCTCGAGTTCGAGGCCGCCGGCATCGACCTCCTGCTCCTCCAGTGCAGCCCGCAACTCGAGGAAATGGAGCGGTTCGCGCGACAGGTGATTGCGCCGTATCGGAGCCGACGCGCGGCGCACACCATGACGTTCTGCAAGGCGTAGTGAGGGCGGGCCACACCCGCTGTTCCCCGCGAATCGCCCGCAGCGGATCGCGACGCGCCGCGCGACGCGCGGGCACCCAGGCTGCGGCCACCGTCACGAGCGCAATCAGCCCGATGACGCCCAGAAACGCGGACGGCGAACATTGACTAAATTCAGGTCGATTAGAATCGAATCCCGATCCCCAACGACAGCACGGGATGAAAGCGGAAGATCCTGATGTCAGAATTGTCTCCCTCCAGCGGGGAGTCAAGGGCAATCCCGGCAGGAACAATCCTCACGCATTCCGCGCAACCTCGTTCTCGACTTCAGGACCATGTCGGCGATGGTCCGCATCTACTGCCGGGCGAAACATGCCGACCGCCCCCTGGCCGCCGAAGGCCAAACGGTAGACAATGCCGGCCATGCGCAGAATCCTGATTGCACTTGGTCTTTCCGCGGTCGTCTTTTCGACAGCCGTTCCGGCCGGGCCTCTTCGCCCGGTCCACACGTTCTCGATCGTCGCCCGCGATCCGGCGACGGGCGAACTGGGCGTGGCGGTGCAGTCGCACTGGTTCTCTGTCGGCTCGGTTGTGCCGTGGGCCGAAGCCGGCGTGGGCGCCGTGGCCACGCAGTCGTTTGTGGATCCGTCCTACGGACGGAACGGCCTCGAGATGATGCGGTCCGGTCGGAGCGCGCCGGACGCGCTGAAATCCCTCCTGGCGAAAGACGATGGCCGTGACGTTCGCCAGGCGGCGATGATCGACGCGCAGGGCCGCGTGGACGCGTGGACCGGCGCCAGGGACATCCCGGCCGCGGGGCACATCGTCGGCGCGAATTACTCGGTGCAGGCGAATCTGATGCTGAACGCCACCGTGTGGCCCGCGATGTCGAAGGCGTTCGAGCGTGCCACGGGCGATCTGGCCGAGCGGATGCTGGCCGCACTCGACGCGGCACAAACGGCCGGCGGGGACATTCGCGGCCGCCAGTCCGCGGCGCTGGTTGTCGTCGCCGCACAGTCTACCGGTGAGCCCTGGAAGGACCGGCGCTTCGATCTGCGCGTGGACGACAGCCCGCAACCCCTCAGGGAACTGCGCCGGCTCGTCACGCTGCAGCGCGCGTACAACCACATGAACGCGGGCGACTTGGCGGTCGAGACGAAAGACAATGGCGGAGCCCTGCGCGAGTACGGCGCGGCGGAACGGCTCGTGCCGTCGAGCGCGGAGATGATCTACTGGCACGCCGTCGCGCTCGTGAACATGCAGCGCGTCGACGAAGCGTTGCCGCTCTTCCGGAAGGTCTTCGCGATGGACCGAAACTGGATCACCCTGACGCCGCGCCTCGCGACAGTCGGTTTGCTGCCGGACGATCCGAAGCTGATCGCGCGGATTACCGGCGCCGGCGGAAAGTAAGGGCCCGCGATCACGCCTCGTGTGAAATCAGTCTTCGGTGAT
>JANLHE010000440.1 GCA_024653875.1 Acidobacteriota bacterium | reverse complement strand
GCCGGAGACACGCATGCCCAGCGCGGCGGCGTGGCGCGCGACGCGCGACCCAATCGCGCCGAGGCCCACGACCAGCACCTGCGTCGAGGACGCCGGAGGGACCTGCCCCAGCGAGAGTTCCTCTTGCGCCCACTGGTGGGCCGCCTGGCGCCGCATGGCCTGCGGCAACTGCCGCCGCAAGGCCAGCATCAGCGCGATGCTGTGTTCGGCAATGGTGGCGGCGTGCACGCCGCGGGAGTTCGAGACCGCGATGCCCCGCGCGCCCAGTGCCGCCAGCGACAGCCCGCCGACACCCACGGCGGACGAGTGCACCCACCGCAGCCGGTCCGCGGCCGCCAGCGTGTCGGCTCGCAGTTTCGTCGCGAACAGGACCTCGGCCCCGGGGATCGCGACGCGGCAGTCGGTGTCGCTGCGCACATCGACCACCTCGACGTCCGGCAATGCCCGGCGGAGCCGATCCACCTGGGCCGGCGGCACCGACCAGACGGGCAGGTCGTGGATGTGCACGACCAGGCGCAGTGACATATCGATCAGCGGGCGAACGTTCCGCTGCGGCCGCCGGACTTGGCGGTCACGCGAATCGCCCCAATCTCCATGGTGCGATCGACAGCTTTGAGCATGTCGAAGACCGTCAGCGCGGCCACGCCGACCGCGGTCAACGCTTCCATCTCCACCCCGGTGGGACCGGACGTGCGGACCGTGGCGGCGATGGCATACCCCCAGCGTTTGGGCGTCAGCGTCACGTCAACCGAGGTCAGCGCCAGCGGGTGGCACAGGGGGATGAGATCGGCCGTCCGCTTCGCGGCCATGATACCCGCCACGCGCGCGGTCTGCAGCGGGTCTCCCTTCGCGACGGCGCCGTCACGAATCGCGCGAAGGGCCGCCGGGCTCATGCGAATCTCTCCCACGGCGGTGGCCTCGCGCCGCGTCGCCGCCTTGCGGCTCACGTCCACCATGCGGACCTTCCCTGCCCCGTCCACGTGCGACAGCACGCGAGGCTCACGCTTCTTCTTCATCGGACTCGCCTCGCGCGAGGAAGAACGACAGACTCTCGAGCGACACCGTCAGATCCACGTTCTTGAGCTTGACCCCGGGCGGCACCTTCAGCGTGCCGGGCGAAAAATTCAACAAGGCCCGAATCCCGGACGCGACCGCGACGTTGGCCACATCCTGCGCCGCGGCCGCCGGCACCGCGAGCACGACGATGTTGATGTTCTCGCGTTTGACGACCTTGCGGAACTCCGCCATGTCGATGATGCGGACGCCCGTGCGCGACTTGCGCCCGACCTTTCCACGATCGGTATCAAACATCGCGACGATTTCAAACCCTTCCTGCCGGAAGCCGGGATAGTCGGCCAGCGCCAGCCCCAGGTTGCCCGCGCCAACCACGGCCACCCGCACAGTGCGATCGAGGCCGAGAATGACGCGCAGGTGCCGCTTCAGTTCCCGGACGTAGTACCCGACACCGCGGACGCCGAACTCGCCGAAGTACGCCAGGTCCTTGCGGATCTGCGCGGCGTTCAGGTGGAACTGCTCGGCGAGCGTGCGTGATGACACGGCCTTCACGCCGGCGGCGTCGAGCGTGTTCAGGCAGCGCAGATAGACGGACAGCCGGCTCGCGGTGAGTTCCGAGACCTGATCGCCGCCCTTGGCCAGTTTGCCGGTTCGGGTCCCGAGCCCGGATTTGTTCCGTGACGTCACAAGCGAAGGATTCTAGCGCGGATTACCGGGGTGCACTACCATCGACCCATGAGGTTTTTCCGTGTGTGGCCGCCGGTGCCGCTGGGCGCCGCGGGCCTGGCGTGCGTGCTGCTGCTCGTCCCCGCAGGGCTGGCGGGCCAGGCGATGTCGCGCACGGCCACGACACTGGACACCATCCGGCGCCATCCGGTGTTCTTTCATGACAAGGCCATCGCGCTCGTCGGCACGCCGGTGGAGATCGCGGGCGGCGCCCTCGCCGGCCTCTCGATGGAGGCGCCGAGGCAGTTCATCATCGTGCCGCGCGCGGGACGCGTACCCCTGCGCCTCCAGGAACTGCGGGGCCGGCTGTTTGATATCGGCCGGTTTGCGTCCGACGACTCACGACTCGGCCCGCTGAACCTGGCCCCGGTCATCACCACCGTCATGGGCGATCGCTGGCCGGCACGCGAGCAGTTGCTCGTCCTCTGGGGCGCCACGTGGAGCGATGCCGACGCGGCACCCGCGCCCACGTTGCGCAATCTCGCCCTGCAGCCCGGGCGGTTCGACGGCAAGACCGTCACCCTGCGAGGCCGCTTTCGCGGCCGCAACCTCCTGGGCGACCTTCCCGCCTGGCCCCGCCAGAGCCAGTGGGATTTTGTCCTGCAGACGTCGGACGCCGCGGTCTGGGTCGTGGGAAAACGGCCGCGCGGCGATGGCTTCGACCTCGCGCCGACATCCCGCGCGCACACCGGCCGCTGGCTCGAGGTCACCGGCCGCGTGAAGATCGTGGACACGCTGCCGCTCGTCGTGGCCGAACAGCTGCGGGTGGCCGACCCGGACGAAGAGGTGGAAGAGGCCGCGGACCCGCCGTCCCCGGCACTGCCCGCGCCCGAGGTCATCTTCTCGGCGCCGGCCCAGGGCGAGGCGGACATCGCCAGCGACGTGGTGGTGCGCGCGCAGTTCTCGCGCCCGATTCGCCGGGACTCCCTGCAGGCGAACATCCGCGTGCGCTACGCCGACGGCGTCACCCTCGAGCGGCCCACGTGGACGGCGACCTACCGGCCCGCCCCGATGGCCGTGGAGATTCGATTCAGCGCGCCGCTGGCCGCCGGCGTTGAGGTCATCGTGGAGTTTGGCGGGGGCATCCAGGCCCCGGACGGGGTGGGTATGGTCCCCCTGACGCTGCGGTTTACAACGTCAGGACGACTTCGGTACGGGCCTGTCAGACAATAAGCGGGCAGCGATCGCCGCGCGCACCTGCTGCGCCAGCAGTTCGCGATCCGCGAACCCCAGCCCGGCTGTCGAAATCGGCGGCGCAAACTGCACCCGCACGGTGACCGGGCGAATCAGGATGCTCCCGCGCCCCATCGCATCGCGCGCGCCGGACACCGCCACCGGCACGACGGGCACCTGGGCCTGCAGCGCCATGACGAACCCGCCCTTCTTGAACGGCAGGAGTTCGCCGGTCTTGCTGCGCGTCCCCTCGGGAAAGATGATGAAGGATCGGCCCCCGGCCAGCGCGCGCGCGGCATGCTCCACGGCAGGCAGGCTCTGGCCGCGATTCGCGCGCTCGAGCGGCACGAAACCGGCCGCGTCAAACACCCAGACCAGAATCGGAATCTTCCGCAGCTCCGCCTTGTACAACATGCTCAGCGCGGGAAAGAGCGCCCGCAACGAGAGGAAGACCGCGGGCGGTTCCACGTTGCTGCTGTGATTGGCCGCGTACACGGCCGACTGGCCGTGCTGGATGTGCTCCGCCCCCTCGACCTGCACGCGTACGCCCGACAGGGCAAAGCCGAGCCACACGCCAAAGCCGCCGGCGCGATACAACAGTCGTGGGTCTTTGGAGATGACAGTCCAGAGGAGGACGGGGGGACCCACAAGGAGGATGTGGGCCCCGACCCCAATGTACGTGGCCAGCGTCCGAATCGCGGCCAGAAGCACTGAAAAGCGCCGCTCCGGGACTAGGACGCGCGAGCGGCGCGCCGGGGCGCGGCAGGCGCACGGGCCGCCGCGGCCGCGGGAGTGGGTCGCGGGGCGGCCGCCGCCGCGGCTGCTGCCGCCGCGGCCGTCTCGGCGGTCTTGGCCCGGGTCGCCTTCGCGGCGGCCGAACGGGCGGTGTTCTTGGCCTTGGTCACGAAGCACCGTTCCAGCGACTGTTCGACGCGCGTGTCGATCACCGGGCTCTTTTCGCCTATCACCTCTGAAATTTCAGACACCACCAGGAACTTCGCCCGGTCCAGCATCCGCTTCTCACGAAACGACAGGCTCTTGGAGCGCGCCAGATGGCTCAGGCTCTTGAGGACTTCCACGACGTCGTAGATCGACCCCGTGCGCATCCGGTCCGAGTTGTCCTTGAACCGGCCCTTCCAGTTCTGGTGACTTTCGATCTTGCCGTCGCCCAGCAGGCCGAACAACCGCTCGACCTCAAGGTCCGTGATGGCCCGCCGCAGGCCAACGCCGTCGACGTTGTCGACCGGCACGAACACTGTGGTTTCATTAGCCATGCGCAGCTGATAAAAGCCGCACGTCGTGCCCATGATGGTCTTTGTTTCAATTCGCTCGACAATGCCGAGCCCGTGATTTGGGTAGATAACCTTATCGCCGATCTCGAATGCCACGTGCCCCCCGGGGAATGTACTGCGGACCTGCAGGTTGGCTCTTTCAGGCGCCTGAATGAATTACCATTATAGCCGACCTGACCGATTCCGGCAACGGAGGCGACGATAAATCACTGAAAGGGAACGAGTTAAGCCGACAAATCCCCTCCCAGCCCCCTACTTCACGATCTTCCCGTTATGCCCCTTCCCCGTCCGGGGCCCCAGGTTGTCGCGCACGAGGGGTTTCTCGCGATTGGCCACCGCGAACCCGGCCTCGTACACCATCTGCGCGATGCGCTGCAGCTTCGGAAACAGGATTTTCTCGACCGAATCCGACGCCCGGTGATAATCGGGGTGCGTCCCCGTGAAGAAGAACGCGATCGGAATGCCCTTCGACGCGTAGCTGTAATGATCCGAGCGCGTGTAGAAGCTGTTTGGATCGCGCGGGTCGTTGTATTCGTAGTTGAGCTGCAGCGGTTCCCGCGTCCCGAGATTCGCATCGACGACCACGTTGTGCAGTTCGGTGGAGATGCGATCGGCGCCGATTACATAAACGGTGCTTGCCTCGCTCGGATTGTCATCACGATTGCGGCCAATCATGTCGATGTTGAACTGCGCCTCGATCGTCTCGATCGGCACCACGGGGAAGTCCGCCATGTAGCGGGAGCCCTGCAGGCCCGACTCCTCGCCGGAGTGCCAGACAAACAACACGGACCGCTTCGGCTTCGGCCCCGTGGCGAACGCCTTGGCAACACCCAGCATTCCCGTTGAACCCGACCCGTCATCGTCGGCTCCGTTGTTGATGAGGTCCGGCACGGCGCCCGGAGCCGTCGCGCCGCGGCCGCCCGCCACCGCGGCGGCCGTGCGGTAACCGGTGTGGTCCAGGTGCGAGCCGAACACGACGTAGGTCTTCTTCAGGATCGGATCGGTGCCCTCCACCATGCCGACGACATTCTTGGTGAGCTGGGTCGAGATGACTTCATAGGTGTTGTTGACGGTGATGGTGACCTTGACCCCGGGCACCGCGAAGGTCGGCAACACGGCGCCTTTGTCGGACGCGGCCTTCAGGGCCGCGAAGTTCGTGGGCGCTCCGGCCAACAGGGCGTCGAACAGCCGATCGTCACCCGTGAACTGCGGGACGACCACGGTATCGACCCTCTGCACCGTCGTCAGGTCTGCCTGCGGTGCGTTGGTGGCTCCTCGGCCACCGCGCCCACCAGCCGGTGCGCCGCGGCCGCCGCGCCCGGTGCGCGCCTGCGCGAGGGCAGTTTGCGCCTGCGCCACGGCCAGATTCGCCTGCTGCAGAGCCGTCTGGGCTTCGGTCAGCGCCTGCTCCGCCGGTGTTGGCGCCGGTGCAAACCCGAGGGCCGCCTTCGCGCCCATCGTTTCGATCGCGTAACGGCTGCGGGCGCCGAGCACGCGGTTCGCGCCCGTGAGATTCGCCGGGCCGTTG
>JANLHE010000439.1 GCA_024653875.1 Acidobacteriota bacterium | reverse complement strand
CGTGGAATAACTCAGCAGGAATTTCACCGTGACCAGATCGAGCATCACGCGGATGGTGCGGGAGATGCCGTACTTCGTGCGGCCGAAACGTCGCGCGCGGTGGTTCACCACCTGCTCGGCGATCCGGACGCCCATCTCGCTCGCCAGCGCGGGGAGGAACCGGTGCATCTCGCCGTACAGCTTGAGCGGCTTGACCACTTCCGCTCGGAACACCTTCAGGGAGCAGCCGTAGTCATTGAGCCGCACCCCGGTCGCCCAGGAAATCAGCCGGTTCGCGATGATCGACGGCAACCGGCGGTTGATGAACGTGTCCTTGCGGTCCTTGCGCCAGCCGCACACGATGTCGAAGTCGCCCGCGTCAAGGCGCGCCACCATCGCCGGCAAGTCGCGCGGGTCGTTCTGCAGGTCGCCGTCGGCGGTGGCGATCAGCTGGCCGCGGGCGTGGGCGAAGCCGGCGGCAAACGCCGCCGTCTGCCCGAAGTTGCGCCGGAACTGAATCACCCGCAACCGCGGGTCGGCTACCTGCAGTCGTTTGAGCACGTCAAATGACCCGTCGCTGCTCCCATCGTCCACGAGGAGGATTTCAAAGGGCCGTCCCCAGGCCGCGAGCGTGTCGGTGAACTCCTGGCACAGGGCTTCAAGGTTCTCCGCCTCGTTGTAGACGGGGATGACGACCGACAGATCGATGGGGGTCTCTGGGTTCACCGGGTGGCTCTGCGTGCCCATTTTATGCTGCCCAGCGCCGCCGCCACACGACGAAGACGACCCCGGCGGCCACGGCGCCGCCCACCAGCCCCACCGAGACGGTGGTGAGGTTGTCTCGAACAAAGGCCGCAGCCACGTCGCCGTACACCCGGGATAGCCAGCCTTCGAGCCCGTACCGGAAGGCCCGGCCAAGGGCAACCGCGAGGGCGAACATCCCCGGGCCCACCCCGCCAGCCCCGGCCAGCAGGACAAACACCTTGTAGGGAGCCGGCGGCGGGATGATGGCCACGACCAGCATCGCCCACAGGCCGTAGCGCTCGAAGATGCCGCGGACCCGGGCGACGTATTCGGCCTTGAATCGCCGCTTCAGGAAGGCCTCCCCGCTCTTGCGGCCAATCCAGTAGATGGCCATCGATCCGGCCACCGACCCCGCGGTGGTCATCAGGGCGTAATACCACCACCGGTCCGGATGCTCAATCGTCTGCCACACGATCAGCAGGTCGTTCACGTTCGGCATCGAGATGAACGACGAATCCAGGAGCGCGATGATCGCCATCCCCACGCCGCCAAACTGCTCGGCAAGAGGCTGCAACCAGGCGACAAACTGTTCCATGTGGGGTGGGGGGAATTCTTGTGGGCGGCTACAATGACGCCACGAACGTCGCGTCACGAGTCATGAACAATTCCCCAAGTATAGCCCGGGTGGTTACCGTGCTTGCCGTCCTGGCCGGTGCCGCGGCCGCCGTGCACTACGCGCAACTGGGGCTCACGCTCAGCCACTACGACGCCCGGGGGCACCTCATGGTGGCGCGTCGGGTCTTTGACAGCCTCACCCCCGGCTGGCAGCAGCTGGGCGCGGTCTGGCTCCCGCTGCCCCACCTGCTGAACCTGCTCCCCGCGCAGTGGGACTGGAGCTACCGGACGGGATTCTCCGGCGCGGTGCTCTCGATCCTGCCGCTGTCGATCGGCCTCGGCGCGTTCGGCGGGTACCTCGCCCGCCAGACCAGCTCGTGGGCGATCGGCGTGGCCACGCCGCTGGTTATCCTGCTCAACCCGAACGTGCTGTACTTGCAGAGCACGCCGATGACCGAGCCCCTCCTGTTCGGCCTCGCGCTCCTCGCCGTGGTCGCCATGGATCGCTGGCTGGCCGAACCGGGCACCGCTCAGACGTGGACAGCGGGCGGCGTGCTGGCGGCCCTGGTACTCACGCGTTATGAGGGCTGGGCGATCGCGGGTGCCCTGCTGGCGGTGGCGGCCGTCGCCGCGCCCGGCCGCACGGTCAGGCTGGCCCTGTTCCCGGCCACCGCGATCGCGGCGTTCGTCCTGCTGAGTTGGGGCGCCACGGGGACGTGGTTCGTGACGTCCGGCTTCTTTGAGGCCAACAACCCCGCGCTGGGCCGGCCAGGCCTGGCGCTCGATCAGGTCATCGAGGGCGCCGCGCGGCTCGGCGGGGAGTGGGTGTTATGGCTGGGTCTGGCGGGCGCGACGGCCGGCCTGATCTCGGCGCTGGGGTGTGTGCGGCGCGATCGCACCGGGGCCGCGCGCG
>JANLHE010000438.1 GCA_024653875.1 Acidobacteriota bacterium | reverse complement strand
GGCCGGCGTGCGGATGGTGGGGCCGAACTGCATGGGCCTGCTCAACACCGATCCGGCGGTCCAGCTCAACGCGACCTTCTCGCCCGTGTATCCCCCGGCGGGCGGCGTCGCGATGTCGACCCAGAGCGGCGCATTGGGCCTGGCGATTCTCGACTACGCCCGCCGGATCAACCTCGGCATCTCGACGTTTGTCTCGGTGGGCAACAAGGCCGACGTATCAAGTAACGACCTCATCCAGTACTGGGCGGACGATCCCAACACGCGCGTCATCCTGCTGTATCTCGAGAGTTTCGGCAATCCGCGCAAGTTCAGCCAGATTGCCCGGCGCGTGGCGCGGACCAAGCCGATCGTGGCCGTCAAGTCCGGCCGGTCCGCCGCCGGCGCTCGCGCCGCGTCCTCGCACACGGGCGCGCTGGCGTCGAGCGATGCCGTGGTCGACGCCTTGTTCGAACAGGCGGGCGTGATTCGCACGAACACGCTTGAGGAACTGTTTGACGTGGCCACGCTGCTGGCGCAACAGCCCGTGCCGCGAGGCGGGCGCGTGGCGATCGTCACCAACGCGGGCGGTCCCGGCATTCTCGCCGCCGACGCCTGCGCGGCGCAGGGCCTGGAGTTGCCGCCGCTCTCGGATGCCACGGTGGTCGAGTTGCGATCGTTTCTGCCGGCCGCCGCGTCCGTCGGCAACCCGGTGGACATGATCGCGTCGGCGTCGGCGGAGAGCTACGGCCGCGCGGTACGGGCCGTCCTCCGGGACGATCGCGTTGACAGCGTGCTGGTGATCTTCATCCCGCCGCTTGTGACCCACACAACGGACGTCGCCCGCGCCGTCCGGGAGGCCGCCGCGACGTGCGCGGACAAACCCGTGTTGGGGATCTTCATGTCCACCGAAGGCGCGACCGGCCTGCTGGCGCCGATTCCGCGGTACGAGTTTCCGGAGGCGGCCGCGGTGGCGCTGGCGCGCGCCACGACGTATGGCGCATGGCTCCGCGGCCCGATCGAGGCGCCGCCGGTGTACGGCGATCTCGACCAGGCCAAGGCGCGGCGCGTGGTGGACGAGGCGCTGGCGCGCGGCGGCGGCTGGCTCACGCCGGATGAGGCGCAGACGCTGGCGATGGCCGCGCGTCTCTCGGTGCCGCCTTCCATCCTGGCGAACACCGCCGACGAGGCGGTGGCCGCGGCCGCCGCCATCGGCGGCACGGTCGTGCTCAAGGCCGTCGGGCCGACCATCCTTCACAAGACCGAGGTTGGCGGCGTCCGCGTGGGACTGATGGGGCGGGAGGCCGTGCGCGAGGCGTGGGAAGAAATGGCGTCACGCCTGGGCCACACCATGACCGCCGGCCTGGTGCAGGCGATGATCGGCGGCGGGGTGGAGATGCTGGTGGGCGTCACCGAGGATCCGATCTTCGGGCCGGTGATGGCCTGTGCGTCCGGCGGCATTCTGGCGGAGTTGCTGCAGGACGCCAACTTCCGCCTGCATCCGCTCACCGCCAGCGATGCCGACGAGATGATTGCCTCGCTGCGCGGCGCGGCGCTGCTCAGGGGCCATCGCGGCGCGCCGGCCGCGGACATCGCCGCGCTGACCGATGCGCTGCTTCGGGTCTCCGCCCTGGTGAGCGTGTGCCCGGAGATTCAGGAGCTCGACATCAACCCGCTGCGCGTGTTGCCGCGCGGCGCGCACGTGTTGGACATTCGCGTGCGTGTCGACATCGCCCGCCCGCCCGC
>JANLHE010000432.1 GCA_024653875.1 Acidobacteriota bacterium | reverse complement strand
GCGTCGGCGGCCGTCATCGTCCCGGTGGCGTCGGCGTGTGAGATCGCGGGCGTGACGAGCCACTCCACCGGGTGGCCCTGGCGCGCGGGGGATCGATCGTAAAACGCCGCCAGCGTGGGTGTCTCGGTTTGCGGGATCACCGGGTCCGGGGTGCCGTGCAGCAGGAAGACCCGCGCGGTGGTGACGGGCGACCGCTCCGCGGAGAGTCCGGGATCGCCGCCGACGACTTCGGCCAGCGGCCGCAGGCGCGGGCCGAGGCGCGAGGCATCGCGCGCGCTGACGTCCGCCATGATGGCCCGCGCCGGTTCCGGCAGCGCATCGCCGAGCCGCCGCGCCTCGGCAAACAGCAACGCGCTCCGGTGAGGCTCGGCCACGTCCACCATCGACGCGTCCAGGAACACCCGTACCGCGTGCTCCAGCGGCGCGACCTGCCCGGCGGGCACGAGGTGGGGCAGGGCGGCCAGCAACAGAATCGCCGCGCCGTAGTCGTGCGCGGGCTGCACCGTGCCGTCCGGCAGCAGGCCGGTGCAGAGGTACTCGATAACGCGCGGCAGGTCGCCGTGCCCGCCAAACGACATCACCATCTCGACACGGCCCGCCAGCGCGGGCCGGCCGGCGGCCACCAGCGTCAAGCCCCCGCCGAAGCTGATGCCGACGAGGCTGACGCGGCCGTCGCGCGCCAGGTCCGGTTGCGTCGAGAGCCACAGCGCCGCGTCCTCGATCATGTCCGTCGAACGAGGCACGACGCGCAACTGCCGCAGGTCGGGCAACGGCAGGCTCACCACGGTCAGGCCCGTCGCGGCAAGCCGCGCGGTCAGCCGATCGAGCCGGGGTTCATCCACGCCTCCCGTGTGCAGCCCGGGAATCACCAGCACGGTCCGCGCGGTCGGGCCCTGTGACCCGGCCGGGCGATAGAGGCGCCCGGTGACACGGCCGTGCCTGGTGGGCACGGAGAGGTCCCGGATGTCCACCGGCCGCACGCGCACGGGCAGCCATCGCCGCCACGCGAATTCGCGTCCGGAGAGATCGATGACCAGCGCCGCGCCATCGACGTATGGCTTGGCCAGCCAGCCGGCGGCCACCAGCGCGGCGGCCAGACAGGCGAGAACGGCGAGGCGGCGCGGCGTCATGCAGCGATAATAGTGGACGTGTTGATTGCCATTGATGGTCCGTCGGGCGCCGGGAAGGGCACCGTGGCCCGGACGATTGCCGCCCATTTGCACTTCAAGCACGTGGACACCGGCGCGATGTACCGCGCGGTGGCGTGGCGGGCCCGGCAGTTGGGCGTGGATCTGGCCGATGCCGCGGCGGTCGCCGAGGTGGCCGAACGCGCGGTCTTTGGCCTGTCAGCGCACATTGAAATCGACGGCCATGATGTCACCGCGGCCATCCGCACCACCGAGATGGACGCGGCCGCCGCGACCGTCGCGCGGCACGCCGAGGTGCGTCGCGTGCTGGTGGGGCGGCAGCGCGCGATCGGGCAGCAGGGCGGGGTGGTGATGGAGGGCCGCGACATCGGCACGGTGGTGTTCCCCGAGGCCGACGTCAAGGTCTACCTCGACGCGTCCACCGAGGAGCGCGCGCGGCGGCGGGCGATGGACCCGGCCCATGCGGCGGGCCAGGCCGGGGCGATGCCGGATCATGTCGTGCAAATCGCGCAGGCCCTGGAAGCGCGGGACCTGTCCGATCGGACCCGTACCGCGTCACCACTCACGCTGGCGGCCGACGCCGTGTACATCGACACCACCGGCATGCCGATTCACGCGGTGGTGTCGCAGGTGATGGACCTTATTCGTCCTCGTCTTCTTCCTTAGAATCCGGATCCAGTTCCCAGCGGCTCTCGTCGCGCGCGGTGACTTCCGCGCCGCCCTGCAACTCCTCGTCATCGTCGTACTCGATGCCGAGGGCTTTGCCGATGTCGTCGACGCGATCCTGGTCGGGCGTCATGTTGTCGCCGCCCGGGGCTTCGTCCCCCACGGCGTAGGCGTCCTGCCACTTCGCGTCCACGTCGCCCGCCGTCAGCTCCGGGCTGCTCTCGGTGTGCTGGCGCAGCTCCGACCGCATTTCATCGTGGCCGGCCTTCGCCGAGCTCAGCAGCCGGGAATCGCCGCCACCGGTGCCGGTGAACCCTTCGGATTCGACCTCGGGCAGGCGTCGCCGCTCGCGCTGCAGCCGGACCGGCGGCGGAGGCGTGACGGCCTTCCTGGTTGCGGCCGGCTTGCGCGGCGCGGCCTTGCGGACCGGCGCGGCGGCTGCCTTCCGGACGGGCTTCCGGGCCACTTTCC
>JANLHE010000429.1 GCA_024653875.1 Acidobacteriota bacterium | reverse complement strand
GCCCACCGCGAGGCCGCGCGCCTTGAAGAACGTGTACGCCATCGCGCCGCCGATGAGCAGCGCGTCCACCTTGCCCAGCAGGTTCTCGATGACCTCGAGCTTGCCTGAGACCTTGGCGCCGCCGAGGATGGCGACAAACGGGCGATCGGGATTGGTCAGCGCGCGGCCGAGGTACTCGACCTCCGCGGCCATCAACAACCCGGCCGCGTGATCCGCCATGTGCGCGACGATGCCCGCGGTGGAGGCGTGAGCGCGATGGGCGGAGCCGAACGCGTCGTTGATGTAGACGTCGGCGAGCGAGGCCAGCGCCTTGGCAAACGCCGGGTCGTTCGCCTCTTCCTCTTTGTGGAAGCGCAGATTCTCGAGCAGGATGACGCCGCCGGCATGTGCCGCGATGACGTCCGCGGCCGCCGGGCCGATGCAGTCCGGCGCGAACGCCACCGGTCGGCCGAGCAGGGTGGCCAGGTGCGTGGCCACGGGCTGCAGGGTGAATTCGGGATTGGGTGTGCCCTTCGGGCGTCCGAGGTGCGAGGCCAGGATGACCGTGGCGCCCGCCTCCAGCGCCAGGCGAATCGTCGGCAGCGCCGCGCGGATGCGCGTGTCGTCGGTGATCTGGCCGGCCTTCAGCGGGACGTTGAAGTCGACGCGGATGAACGCCCGCCGGCCTTTGAGGACGACATCACGAATCGTGCGCATCGCGACCTCAGAGTCCTTTGGATGCCATGTAGCGCAGCAGGTCCACGCAGCGGCTCGAGTACCCCCACTCGTTGTCGTACCACGCCATGACCTTGGCGAAGTTGCCGTCCATGACCTTCGTGTACGCCGAGTCGAGCATCGCCGAGTGCGGGTTGCCGCGGAAGTCGATCGACACCAGCGGCGCCGTCACGTATTCCAGGATGCCTTTGAGCGGACCGTCGGCGGCCGCCTTGAACGCCGCGTTCAGCGCCTCGGCCGTGGTCGCCTTGTCGAGGTTCACGCTCAGGTCCACCACCGAGACGTTGGGCGTCGGCACGCGCATCGCGATGCCGTCGAGCCGGCCCTTGAGCTCGGGCAGCACTTCGGCCACGGCGCTGGCCGCCCCGGTCGTGGTCGGGATGATCGACAGGGCCGCCGCCCGCGCGCGCCGCAGGTCCTTGTGCGGCAGGTCCAGCAGGTTCTGGTCGTTGGTGTAGGCGTGCACCGTGGTCATCCAGCCGCTCTTGATGCCGAACGATTCGTGCAGCACCTTCACCACCGGCGCCAGGCAGTTGGTGGTGCAGGAGGCGTTGGAGATGATGTGGTGTTTGGCCGGGTCGTACGACTGGTGGTTGACGCCCATGACCACGGTCACGTCCGGCATTTTGGCCGGCGCGGTGATGACCACGCGCTTGGCGCCCGCGGCCAGGTGCTTGGCGGCATCGTCGCGTTTCGTGAAGCGGCCGGTGCCCTCAAAGACCACGTCCACGCCCAGGTCTTTCCAGGGCAGGGCGGCCGGGTCCTTCTGGGCCAGCACCTTGAAGGCGTCGCCGTCCACGGTGATGCTGTCGCCCGAGGCGGTGATGTCCGCCTTCAGGTTGCCGAGGATGGAGTCGTATTTGAGGAGGTGGGCCAGCGTGGCGGCGTCCGTGAGGTCGTTAACCGCCACGATGTCGATGTCGTCAAACGCCATCGCCGCCCGCATGATGTTGCGCCCGATTCTGCCAAACCCGTTGATGCCGACCTTAATCGCCATAACTCGCGATTATATGACCTCTGAGGTCGATTCGATGGGCGGTAGGCCGAAACGACCTCAGAGGTCCTATATATTCTGTGTCGTGCTGTTCGTTTACTCCTTCGCCATCGTGGTGTTGGCGCTCGTCCTGTCGCCCTGGTTCGCGTACCAGGCCGTGCGATATCGAAAATACGTCGGAAGTCTGGGCCAGCGGCTGGGGATCCTGCCGGTCAGCTTCAACCTCGATGGCGACGAGTC
>JANLHE010000427.1 GCA_024653875.1 Acidobacteriota bacterium | reverse complement strand
CCGATCGCGTCCTGGATCAGGGCCTCGTTGTCGGCGGCCGTGATGTTGCGCCCCAGGAGCTTCGAGGCAATCGCCACCGACAGGTCCACGGCTTCGGTGCGGATCTGGGCGACGGCGCGCGCGGTCTCGAGCTGGATTTCCTTCTCGGCGTTCCTGACGATCGTGGCCGCGTCTTCCTGCGCCGTGTGGCGCATCTCTTCGCGGAACCGGTCGGCGTCCGCGCGGCTGCGCGTCACGATGCCGGCCGCCTCGGCGCGGGCCTGCGCCAGCAGCCGCGCGGATTCCTCCTGCACCTGCTGCAGCTCGGCGGTCGCGCGTTTCGCGTCGTCAACGGACTTCTCGATCGTGGCCTTGCGGTCGTCGAGCGCCTTGAGCAGCGGCTTCCAGGCGAAGCGGTTCAACGCGAGCAGCAGCACCAAGAAGGTACCGATGGTCCAGAAGAACAGTCCTGGATCCGCCAGAACGAGATTGTTCACGGCACAATTCCTTTCACGGGTCTACGCGCCGCCGGGCAGGCGGCGCGTCGTCCCACGAGTTCTACTTCAAGAACTCCATTTCAAGAACTCTATTTTAAGAACTCTATTTTAAGAAAATGACGAGCAGGCCGAACACCAGCGCGAGGATCGTCGCGCCTTCGAGCAGGAACAAGGGCAGGTTGGCCGCCCCGGTAATCTGCGCCGCCGCGCTGGGCTGGCGTGCGACGCCTTCCGCCGCTGCCGCGGCGAGCTTGCCGATGCCGAGGCCCGCGCCGAGCACGGTGATGCCAAAGCCGAGCGCCGCGCCCATGTAGTGCCACACCGGGGTGATGGCCTTGATGGCGTCGGGGCTGAGGTTTGCGACCTGATTCGGATCCATGTGTCTTTCCTTCTCCTGGTGTCTGACTAAGTGACGTTGGGGTTAGTGGTGCGCGTGAATGGCCATGCCGATGAAGACGGCGGACAGAAGCGTGAAGACGTACGCCTGCACGAGGATCACGATGATCTCGAGGGCGGAAATCGCCACGGCCAGTGGAATCGAGAAGCCGAGGCCGATGCCGATGCCGACGCCGGCCGATGCCAGTTCGGCGAAGATGAACACGAACGACAGAATCGCCAGAATCGCGATGTGGCCGCCGGCCATGTTGGCCGCAAGACGCATGGTGAGCGCGAACGGGCGCACCAGCATGCCGATGAACTCCAGAGGAATCAGCAGGAAATACAGCGGCCAGGCCAGCCCGTGCGGCGCCAGGTTCTTCCAGTGCTGCACGAATCCGTGCGCCTTGGTGCCCGCGGTGATGATCGCCACGAACGTGATGACGGCCAGGCCCGCGGTGACGTTGAAATTCGCCGTCGCCGTGGAGCCGCCGTGCATCAGGCCCTTCACGATCGAGTGCTCGTCGGTGCGCAGCACGTAGTGGTCGAGCAGCGCCAGCACGTCGAAGATCGGCACCATCCCGATGGCGTTGGCCGTGAGGATGAACAGGAAGAACGTGAGCAGCAACGGCGTCCAGGTGTTGACCCACTTCTGGCCGACATTGGGCGCCACGATCGAGTCGCGGACGAACTCGACGATGTACTCGAGGGCGTTCATGCCGCCGGAGGGCACCGGCGTGGCCTGCTTGAGGTAGCGGCGGACGAGCGAGGTGACCACCACGAACAGCATGGCGGCGACGGCCCACACCATGAACACGTGCTTGGTGACCGAGAAGTCGATGCGGAAGAACGGCCCGATGTGGATCAGCGGATGGTCAAGGCCGCTGTTGGCCACGTGGTCAATGATGGTCTTGGCCGCGTCGAATTTTTCGGCGGCGCCTTCTGCCGCCTGCGGGTCCACGTTGGTGAAATCGATCATCGTCGTCAGTTCTTGAACACCGGCGCCATCATCCGCCACAGGCCATACGCCTCGGCGAGGTAGGTCGCCAGAAATGCCACCGTGAAGCTGATCGCAAACGGTGTCAGCCGCACGTCGAACACTCCCGCCACCAGGGCCACGTACCCGATGAAGATCAGCGCCTTCACCGCGAACGCCCGCAACAGCAGCGGCAGGAGCGCGACCGGGTCCCGTGCCCACGTCCGCGCCATGAGCACCCATGACGCGCCCGCCACCACCGCCGGTCCTGCCACGCCCAGCAGCACCTCGTACCCGCGCCCGAGCATGGCCACCGCCACCCCGGTCGCGACCGCGACCCCGATGACCCACCACAGCGCGTGCATGCTTACCTGCGGGTGGACATCACAATCGCGTAAAACCCTGCCGCCATCCCGAGGAACAACCCCACGAGGAAAAACCACGGCGTCGTCTGCCACCACACGTCCACCGCGTAGCCCAGCCCGCCCAGCAGCAGGATGCCGCCGATCAAGGTGTAGCTGGCGGTCGCGGCCGGCCCGGCCCGCTGGACGTTCTCCTGGAAGGCCCGCATCGACCGCTCGATCGCTTTCAGCGGTTCAGGGCGCGGCTTCGGATCACCGGATCGGGACATATCTCACCACCGGATCCCCCAGCGCACACACCGGCCTCGCTGGCAAACGGCCAATCCTAACAGGTTGACCTTGGTACTGGGAAGGGGGCGGGCCAAAACGCTCACGGCAACCCCGGCGGCGACCGTCGGGCAATATACCACGGCTTGTGAATAAGTTCACGAAGGTACCCGATATACTGCGGCCATGGCGACGAATCCCCTCTTCCGTCTCGTGGCCCTCGGGTCGCTGGCGCTCTCGGCGGCCGCCCTCCCCGCGTCCCGCACGATCCTGGCCGCCGGCAGCCCGGCCCCGGAACAGCGGACGGTCAACCAGCAGCGAATCGTGATCTCGGTGGTCGACAAGCAGGGAGCGCCCGTGGCGACCCTGACGCCGGCGGACCTGACGATCCGGGAAGACGGCAACGCGCGCGAAGTGCTGGCCGTGGCACCCGCGACCGACGCCATGCAGATCGCCCTGCTGGTGGACACCAGCACCGCCGCCACGCGGATGATTCCGGACCTGCGCGATTCCCTCAAGGCGTTTTCGACGGCCATCTGGGCCAGGAGCCCGGAGACCCAGATCGCGCTGTACACGTTTGGAGACCGGCCGACCCTGGACGCCGACTTCTCGACAAGCGCGGTGGCCCTGAACCGGCGCATCGACCGGCTGTTCGCCGCGTCGTCCGCCGGGGCCACCTTCATTGACGCGGTGGTGGAAGCGGCCGGGGCGCTGCGCGCGCGGAAGGCGGCGCGCCCGGTCATCGTGGCCTTCGTGGATGAAAACGGCCCCGACTTCAGCAGCCGGCGGCACGACCACGCGTCCGACGCGGCGGCGGCCGCGCGCGCCTCGCTCTGGGTCGTTGTGCGCCAGGGATTCGGCGCCGCCATGGATTCGCCGGAGCATCGCGAGCGTTCGATGGTGGTTGGCGACGTGACCACGGGCAGCGGCGGACGCAGCTCGATGGTGTTCGACGGCACGGCGCTGAAGGTGCGGTTCGCGGACATCGCGACGCAACTGCTCGCGCAGTTCCAGGTCACGTACAGCCGGCCGGACAGCCTCATTCCGCCCGAGCGCATCGACGTGAAGCTGACCGATCCCGCCCTGCGACTGGCCGCGCCCCGCTGGACCGGAAAATGACACCACGGCTCGCGACGCTGACCGGATGGGTGGCCGGTCTCGCGATCGTCGCCGGCGCGGCCGGCCTGTCCGCCCAGATCTTCCGCGTCGGCACCGATGTGGTGTCGCTCAACATCACGGTCACCGAGGGCGAGACGCTGATTCCCGGCCTGGAGCAGGCGCGGTTCTCGGTCTACGAAGACGGGGTACAGCAGGAGATCGCGTACTTCTCCCGCACGCCGCAGCCCATCGCCCTCTCCCTGCTGATCGACACCAGCACCAGCATGGAACACAAGCTGGCGGTGGCCCAGGAGGCGGCGATCGGGTTCGCGCGGCGGCTGAATCCCACCGACGCCGCGCAGATCATCGACTTCGACAGCCGGCACGAAATCCTCCAGACGTTCACCGCCGATCGCGTGTTGCTGGAGCAGGCCATCCGGCGAACGCAGGTGGGCGGCTCCACGTCGCTCTACAACGCCATCTACGTGGCCCTCAGCGAGCTGAAGCGGGTGCGCGCCGCCACGCCGGATCAACTCCGCCGCCAGGCCATCGTGGTGTTGTCGGACGGCGAAGACACCTCGAGCCTGATTGCGTATGAAGACGTCCTGGAATCCGCGAAGCGGTCGGAGACGGCCGTGTATTCGATCGGGCTCAGGTCCAAACAGGATCGACCGACGCGCGGGTTCAACGAAGCGGAGTTCGTGCTGCGCTCGCTCTCGCAGGAAACCGGCGGTCGCGTCTTCTTCGTGGAGGACGTCGCGCAGTTACCGGGGATCTACCAGCAGATCGCCGACGAACTGGCCAACCAGTATTCGATTGGCTACTCGTCGAAGAACCCGAAGCGCGATGGCGCCTGGCGCGCCATCGTCGTGAAGGTGGACCGGCCCAACACCGGCGCCCGCACCAAGCGCGGCTACTTTGCTCCCACCGCGCCTCGCGCGCCACAATCGACACAATCGAC
>JANLHE010000421.1 GCA_024653875.1 Acidobacteriota bacterium | reverse complement strand
GACCAGAAGGAGTACTTCTACCAGTGGCCGTACGCCGTGTTCGGCGACACGTTCGAGAACGTCCTGGTGCTCGGCGCCGGATCGGGCAGCGACGTCGCCGCGGCGCTTCGGCACGGCGCGAAGCACGTGGATGCGGTCGAGATCGATCCCACGATCATCCGCCTGGGCCGCGAGCTGCATCCCGACCAGCCCTTCTCCGATCCCCGCGTGACCGTCGTGAATGACGATGCCCGGCATTTCTTGAGGACGACGACCCGGAAGTACGACCTGGTGGTGTTTGCGCTCATCGACTCGCTGACGCTGCAGTCTGGCTTCTCCGGTGTGCGACTTGAGAGTTACATGTTCACGCAGGAGGCCTTCAACGCGGTGCGTGACCGGCTGACCGATGACGGTGTGCTGGTCGTCTACAACTACTTCAGAGAAGGCTGGCTGGTGGACCGTCTCGCAAACAGCGCCGCCGCGGCGTTTGGCGCTGAACCGTACGTGCATGTGCACGAGGCGCGATCGTTTCTGGGCGTGATGCTGGCCGGGCCCGGTGTGGCCCGGATGCCGGCGTCGCCGCCCATTCCGGATCGCGTCACCGCGTTCGGCCAGTCACACGCCCCCAGCCCCGCGCGGCGGCACCAGCGCGACCCCGGCATCGAGCCGGCCGCCGACGACTGGCCGTTCCTGTATCTGCGCGACCGGCACATCCCGCGGCACTACATCCTCACGCTGCTGCTGATCCTGGCGGTGTCGGTGGCCGTGGTGGCCCCCGCGGTGCGCCGGGCGGAGGGGCGATGGTCCTGGCAGTTCTTCCTGCTGGGCGCCGGGTTCATGCTGCTGGAGACGAAGTCGATCACGCAGTTCGCGCTGTTGTGGGGATCCACCTGGGTGGTCGCGTCGCTGGCGATTGCCTCCGTGCTGGTGATGGCGCTGGCCGCCAACTTCGTGGTGTCCCGCTGGGAGATTCGCCGGCCGTGGCTGGTGGGCGCCGTGTTGCTGGCCCTGCTCGGGCTCAGCTACCTGGTGCCGGTCGGCCGGCTCGCCTTCGACAGCCTGGCGGCCGAGTCCCTGACGTACGCCGTGCTCGGGTTCAGCCCGATCTTCTGCGCGGGCCTGCTGTTCGGATCGGCGATCAAACACTCCACCTCACTGCCCCGCGACTACGGCACGAACCTCCTGGGCGCGATGGCGGGCGGCGTGGCGGAGTACCTGGCGCTGGTCACCGGCTACGGCGCGCTCATTGGCCTGGTGGCGCTCTGTTACATCGGCGCACTCGTGGCGCGCCGGAAGGATTGATGGAGGGCACGGGCTTCAGCCCGTGCCGTGCGTCCCGGGCTGAAGCCCGGGACCTCCGTACGAAAGGGACAGACAATGTCTGACATCAACGTCGCGATGATCGGGTATGCGTTCATGGGCCGCGCGCACAGCAACGCCTATCGGCAGGTCACGCCGTTCTTTTCGCCGGCGCGATCGCCCCGCATGAAGGTCGTGTGCGGCCGAACGGCCTCCGAGGTCGAGCGCGCCCGCGCGGCGCTGGGATGGGACGAGGCGGCCACGGACTGGCGCGAGGTCGTGCGCCGCAAGGACATCGACCTGGTGGACGTCTGCACCCCCGGCGACAGCCACGCGGACATCGCCATCGCGGCCGCGCAGGCCGGCAAACACGTCTTGTGCGAGAAGCCGCTCGCCAACTCGCTCGCGGATGCCGAACGCATGCTCGCCGCCGTCGAGCGCGCCGGCGTCGCGCACATGATTTGCCACAACTACCGGCGCGCGCCCGCGGTCATGCTGGCAAAGCAACTCATCAGCGAGGGCGCCCTCGGCGAGATTCGCCACTACCGCGGCACGTACCTGCAGGACTGGATGTCCGATCCCGCGGCGCCGTTCAACTGGCGCCTCGACCGCACGCGGGCCGGATCCGGCGCGCTCGGCGACATCGCGTCCCACTCGATCGACCTCGCGCGATTCCTCGTCGGGGAGATCACCGAGGTATCGGCGGACCTGAAGACGTTTGTGCCATCGCGACCGGCGCCAAAGGAGATGGTCGACGTCACCGTCGACGACGCCGCCATGGCGCTGGTGCACTTCGCGAACGGCGCCATCGGCACCATCGAAGCCACGCGGATGGCCAACGGCCGCAAGAACTACAACCGGTTCGAAATCAACGGCCGCCTCGGCAGCGTGGCGTTCGACCTGGAGCGGATGAACGAGCTCGAGGTGTACTTCGACAACGATCCGCCGCACCTCAGGGGCTTCCGCACGATCATCGTCACCGAGTCCGTGCACCCGTTCGTGGGCCGCTGGTGGCCGCCGGGGCACGTCATCGGCTACGAGCACACGTTCACGCACACGGTCTACGACCTGCTTGAAGCCATTGCCGGGGGGACGACGCCAACCCCCAGCTTCGTGGACGGCGTGGCCAACCAGCGCGTGCTCACCGCCATGGAGCGCTCCGCCACGAGCCGCCGCTGGGAATCGGTGAACTGATCAAAATGGGGAAATGGGGAAATGGGGAAATGAGGAAATGAAACTCGGTGTCTTTTCCGTCCTGCTCTCTGACCGCCCCCTCGAGCCGATGCTCGACGCGGTGGTCGAACTCGGCCTCGAGGCCGTGGAACTCGGCACCGGCGCGTATCCGGGCGACGCGCACTGCAAGCCGGCCGAGCTGCTGGCCAGCGACAGGAAGCTGCGGGCGTTCCGTGACGCCATCCGGCAGCGCGGGCTGACCATCAGCGCGCTCTCCTGCCACGGCAACCCGCTGCACCCGGACCGGCGCATCGCCAAAGCGCACCACGAGGCGTTCCTGCGCACCGTGGCGCTGGCGGAGAAGCTGGAGGTCCAGACGGTCATCACGTTCAGCGGCTGCCCCGGCAGCGACGCGAAGGCACAGCAGCCGTCGTGGATCGTGTCGCCCTGGCCTCCGGAGTTCGCGGCGCAGCTGGAGTGGCAGTGGACCGAGCGCGTCCTCCCCTACTGGAAGGAAACGGCGCAGCGCTGCAAGTCAGCCGGCGTGCGGGTCGCCATCGAGATGCACCCGAACTTCGTGGCCTACAACGCGGAGACGATGCTGCGGCTGTCGGCGGTGGCCCCGAAGGTCATCGGGTGCAACTTCGACCCGAGCCACCTCTTCTGGCAGCAGGCCGACCCGGTGCAGGCCATCCGGGCGCTGGGCGATCGCATCTTCCACGTGCATGCGAAGGACTGCCGCGTCGATGCGGCCAACACCGCGCTCAACGGCGTGCTCGACGCCAAGTCGTACACGAAGGAACTGGACCGGTCCTGGATCTTCCGCACGGTCGGGTACGGCCACGACCCGCGCGTCTGGAAGGACATCGTCTCCAACCTGCGGCTTGTCGGGTACGACCACGTCATCAGCATCGAGCACGAAGACAGCCTGATGTCGCCGGCCGAAGGCCTCCGCAAAGCCATCGACTTCCTGCGCCCCATCGTCATCTCGCAGCCGAAGGGCGAAGCATATTGGGCATAGGGAATGGCGAAATGGCGACATGAAGAGGCTGGCGCAGTTGCGCGCCCATGCCGTTGAGCGCAGCCTCTTTCCGCCCACGACGCTCGTGCGGGCGCTCGACGCGCTGGGGTTCGTCCAGGCCGATCCGATTCGCGCGCCCGCCCGGGCGCAGGATCTCACGCTCCGCCTGCGGGTGATGGACTATCGCGCCGGTGACCTTGAGCGCCGGTACCCGACGCTGGCCATCGAGGAAGACGTTTTGATCAACTACGGCTTTGTAACGCGCGAGGTGCAGGCGCTCATGCACCCGCGCGCGGGCGCGGCCCTCCTTCCGACGGCCAGGAACACGCGTGCGCAGGCCCTGCTGGCTTTTATCCGCGAGCGTGGCACGGCGCACCCTCGAGAGGTGGATGCGCGGTTCTCGCCCGGCACGGTGACCAACTACTGGGGCGGTTCGTCGAGCGCGACCACGCGCTTGCTCGAAGCGATGCACTACAAGGGACTGTTGCGCATCGCCAGGCGCGAGGCAGGCATCCGCATTTACGCGGTTCACCAGCATGATCCCGGACCGACCGGCGCGGCCGCGCGGCGCAGGTGTATCGACGCCCTTGTCGACGTGGTGGTCCGCAAGTACGCGCCGTTGCCGGCAGCGAGCCTCTCGTTCGTGGTGGGCCGCCTGCGCTACGCGGTTCCTCAGTGGCGCAACGAGTTGCCCGCCGCACTGGCTCGGGCGAAGCACCGGTTGGCGCACGAACAGGTTGACGGCCACGTGTGGTACTGGCCGGCCGATGACACCCTGTCGTCTCGCGAACAGTCGGACACGGTCCGGCTGCTGGCGCCGTTCGATCCCGTTGTGTGGGACCGGCGCCGCTTCGAACTGTTGTGGGGATGGGCGTACCGCTTCGAGGCGTACACGCCAGTCGCCAAGCGCAAGCTCGGCTACTACGCGCTGCCACTCCTGTGGCGCGACCGCGTAATCGGCTGGGGCAATGTGTCCATCACCGATGGAGCACTGCACACAGACATCGGCTATGTGGCCGGGCGGCCGCCGCGGGGACGGGCGTTCACGCAGGCGCTTGAAGAGGAACTGAATCGGATGCGCGCGTTCATGACACGTGGCCGATCCACTGTCGAATAAGGCTTGCGAGCGCCTGCGACTCCGCCTGCACATCCTTCAGATCGGCGAATGCGACGACCGCGCGATCGTCAGCGAGCCACACGAGCAAGGACGTGGAATCCTTGATGGCGGTCCGGGCTGGGCCCCATGGCGCGGCTAAAGCCACGCCCTACACCAGCCCTACACCACGCCCTACGTGGCCGCCGGCCCGGACGCCGGCGGACGGAAGAACAGCGCCAGCGCGATCGCCGCGATGGACGCCGCCGCCAGCGGCACCATGAACAGGCCTCTGAAGTCCGTCACCCCGCCGCTGGTGTAGACGCTCTGAATCAGCCACGGACAGATGAAGTTGGCCAGCAGCGCGCCGATGCCGAGGATCTGGAGGTTAAACAGGCCCTGAGCACTGGCTCTGATGTTCTTCGGGCTGTAGGCATCCACAAAGATGTAGACCGTCGCAAAGAAGAACGCGTAGCAGATGCCGTGGAGGACCTGCACCGCGATGATCATTCCCGCGCTCGACGGGAACAACGCGTACACCGCGAACCGGGCCGCATGGCCGAGTACGCCGATGACCATCGTCGTACGCCAGCCCAGTTTCACCAGGGCCGCGCCCAGCACGAGCATCGTGAAGATCTCGGCAACCTGGCCAATGCTCATCACGGGCGTGATCCAGTTCGACGCGATGCCGACACCACCCGCCTCCCGGGCGGTGCCGAGAAACACACCGGTCCAGTTGAAGTACGCGTTGTGCACGAACGAGTCAATCAGCGTGACCAGCCACAACACGAGAATGAACGGATGCTTCAGCAGGCGGAACGCTTCCGACCACGCGGGCTGTGCTGCTCCCGCTGCCGCGCGTGCCTGCGGCGCCGACTTGGGCAGCACCAGGCTGAACGCCGCGAGCGCGAGGGATGCCATGCCGGCGACGATGAACGTCCAGCGGGTGGCGGCCTTGGCGGCATCGCCGGTCAGCGGGTTGCCCAGCGCGGTGCCGAGCCAATTGACCAGGCCGATCGGCTGCGCCGCATCCACTGCCGCCCAATTGACGAAGATGAACGTGAACGGCCACGCAGCCAGAATCCAGCCGATGGTGCCGCCCATCCGGACGAAGCCGAATTCCTTGTCGGGGTTCTTCATGTTGGCGAACGCGATCGAGTTCGTGATTGAAATCGTCGGCACGTACAGAAGGCAGTGGACGAGCATCAGCCCGAAGAACGGCAGAAACGATCGGGTGAACCCGCAGCCGAGGATCGCGAGGCCGCCCACCAGGTGGGACAGCGCGAGCACCCGCTCGGGCGACGCCGATTGATCCGCCCATTGGTTGCTGAAGAACATCCCCACAATTGATGCCGCCGGAAAGGCGCTGAGGATAAGTGACTGCTCGAGCGGACTGAACCCGAGGCTCGGCAGGTAGCCGAAAATCAATGGAAGCCAGGCGCCCCAGATGAAGAACTCGAGCACCATCATGACGAACAGACGCTGGCGCGTGCTCATGATCTACTGCATCCTCCGCACACGCAGGTTGCGGTACTGCACACGGTCCCCGTGATCCTGCAGCACGAGGTGCCCGGTCTTGCGCGTGCCGTACTGCGGCCACTCGTTGAACTTGCTCGCCTTGACCAACGCCGCCCACGCGGGCGTACCCAACTCGTACTCGACCACCTTCACGCCGTTCAGCCAGTGCTCGACGTGGTTGCCGTTGACCAGCAACCGGCTCTGATTCCACTCGCCCACAGGGTTGGCCATCGGTTTGCTCCGCGCGTGCAGCGCGTAGTTCGACCCGGCGGAGGTCAGCGGGTCCTTGCCATCCGCGTGTTTCGCATCGTCGAGGATTTGGTATTCGGGACCGGTGTGGTAGGTCGCGTCGAGATCTTCACCGACGCGAAACATGACGCCGCTGTTGCCGCCCGGCGGCACTTTCCACTCGAACTCGAACTCGAAGTTGTCGTACTGTTCCTTGCTGACCAGGTCCGTGCCTGCGCCCACTCGGGTGATCGCGCCATCCACGACCTGCCAGCCATCCGGCACCGTCGTCTGCCTGAATCCGCGCCAGTGGTTGATGGTCTTGCCGTCAAACAGACTGACCCAGCCCGTCTGCGCCGCGCTGCCGCTCACCGCGGCCATCACGACCATCACGCCAATGACCCCAGCCGCCAGTCGATTCGTCATGTCGATCTCCCCGGCGCGGCTAAAGCCACGCCCTACGGTCCGCACGGAGGTCCCGGGCTTCAGCCCGGGACACGCGGCACGGGCTAAAGCCCGTGCCCTCCATTTCTACAGCGCGTACCCCGCGCGATATGTGCGCGTGAGGAACTCGTTGGCGGCATCGTTGTTGGTAACGCGCATGTTGGCCGCGTCGTAGTGCAGCTTGCTGTTCGCGCGCAGGGAGGCCACGCCCAGCAGCATGATTTCCGTCAGGTGCGCCGCGTACGAGAACGGGCACGAAATCGTGTCCTTCCCCTTGATGGCGTTGACCCAGTTCATTTCATGCGCCTGGTGCGGCACCCGGGCCATGCGTTCCTTCGGCGGCCCGTAGGAGTTGTGCTTGTCGAGCGGAAGCAGCCGGGGCTTGGCGCCGTAGGTGTCCTGCAGCATCTTGCCCTTGGTGCCGATGTAGAGCACGCCACCCTCGCCGCTCAGCCGCTCGTCCCCGATTTCCTCGGGCTTGGGCGGCGTCAGGCCGCCGTCGTACCAGACCAGCTTCACGCCCGGCTTGCCCTTGCGCGGCGCAAACTCGTAGTGGGTCGTCGTCGCATTCGGATAGCAGACGCGGTTGAAGGGCGTCGAGGTGGTCTCAATCACGGTCGGCAGGCCCAGTTCCAAGCCCCAGACCGGATGGTCAATCAGGTGCGCGCCCATGTCGCCGAGCGCGCCCTGGCCCCAGTCCACCCAGCCGCGCCAGTTGAACGGGTGATACACCGGGTGATACTCGACGTCCGGCGCCACGCCCAGGAACAGATCCCACGCGAGCGAGTCGGGTTTGGTGACGGCCTCGGACGCCATCGCGGCCGCCAGGCGCCGCATGATCCCGCTGTTGTTCCAACCGGGCGCGTTCCCCGTCAGCGCGGCCGGGCGCGGAATGCCCTGCGGCCAGAACGCCAGCGGGCGGTTGGTCCACACGTGCACTTCCCGGATGTCGCCAATGGCGCCCGCGGCCAGGTAGTCCTGCCCGCGCCGGGCATCGTCCTGCGAGTGGCCCTGATTGCCCATCTGGGTGACCACTTTCCTCTCGAGGGCCTTCCTGGCCAGGTGCCGGGCCTCGTGCACCGACCAGCACATCGGCTTCTGCACGTACACGTGCTTGCCCAGGTCCATCGCGTTGGACGCAATCACGGCATGCATGTGGTCGGGCGTGGCGACGATGATCGCGTCGATGTCCTTCTGCTTCTCGAGCATCTCG
>JANLHE010000409.1 GCA_024653875.1 Acidobacteriota bacterium | reverse complement strand
TGCTTCAACGTCGGGAGTTTCCTGATCGCCTTTCCCGTCTTGGCCTCGGCCAACCGAAGTTCATACAGGGCCTGAAGATTGAGCCAGAACTCGGGGCTCGTTCCGAAGAAATGCGCCAGACGCAGCGCCGTGTCTCCGGTAATCGCGCGCTGCCCGTTCAGAATGCCGGTCACGCGATTCGTCGGCACCTCGATTCGCCGCCCGAGTTCAGCCGCGCTCATGCCAAGAGCGTCCAGTTCTTCAGCCAAGTGCCCCCCTGGGTGAATTGCAATGGGTGCCATGTTCTCTCCCTAATCTTAGCGTCTGCCAGTTTCTGCTGGCCTTCGCGTCCAGTTGCGTCCGTTTGCCGGTGAATCATCCTCAGCCCGCGCATGTCGATAGGTGCGCAGTGTGGCGATCACGAGCGGCACGACGCCGAACAGGATGAATACCAGATCGGCAGGCAGCCGCGCCCAGTTCAGGGCCACGATGAGCGGTTGATTGGCGAATGCAGCGCCGCGGGCATGCCAATAACCGTTCCTGGTGGCATCCAGCAATTGCAGCACGCCGGTCGGGAACAGATTCAACACCACCATGCCGGCCAAGCCGAGATTCAACCCCCAGAACGAGACTCGGATGTACCGCTCCATCCTCTTCCAGTGCGTCGCGCTCGACACTTGCCGGAGGGCGAAGACCAGCAACGCGACGGCCAGCATCCCGAATACGCCCATGAAGGCGGCATGCGCGTGATTGGCGGTGAGATTGGTCCCGATCTCGTAGTAACTCACGACGGGCAGATTAATCAGGAACCCGAACACGCCGGCGCCGATGAAATTCCACACGCCAACCGAGATCAGGAAGTAGAACGTCCATTTATGCGGCAAATCGATCGCCGAGCCGCAGATGTCGCAGCGGTCTTCGGTCAGCCGGATGAAATGCGTGGCGTCGAGGGTCAGCAGGATGAGTGGCACGACCTCCATCGCTGAAAAGATCGAGGACAACGCCATTGAGACCGTGGTCTGTCCCGTGAAGTACCAGTGATGCCCTGTGCCGATAATCCCACTACCAAGAAACAGCAGGGCATCCAGATAAATGACTCGCGCGGCCGTCAGTCGAGTCACCAGGCCGAGTTTGTAGAACAACGTGGCCACCATCACCGTCACGAACAGTTCCAGAAAGGCCTCCACCCACAGATGGACGATCCAGAACCGCCAGGTATCGACCACGGTAAACCGCGTCTCGCTGCCGAAGAAGAACGCGGGCAGGTAGAAAATCGGAATCGTCGCGGCGGAGATCAGGAACAGGGTGGCGATTTCCCGCCGCTCCGGATCGCGCCGCGCCGGACCGAGGACTCGTGCGAGCAAGACCACCCAGAGCCCCAATCCCAATACCAGGGCGATCTGCCACGCACGACCGAGGTCGAGGTACTCCCACCCTTGATTCCCAAACCAGAACCACAGCCTGCCCGCCAGTTGCTTGATCCCGACGAGTTCCCCGATCATGCTGCCGACGACGACCAGCAACAGCGCGGCCCACAGGATGTTGATGCCCCATACCTGCCCGCGCGGCTTGCTCGACCCGAGCGCATCGGCCAGAAACAGCCCGCCGCCGATGTACGCCGTCACGATCCAGAAGATGGCCGTTTGGAGATGCCAGGTGCGAAGCAGATTACTCGGCAGCCACGCCGCCAGGTCGAATCCGTAGAAACTCCCTGGCTGCGCCTGATAGTGCGCGAGGCCGCCGCCGACCAGGACTTGCACCAGGAAGAGCAGCGCCACGACGACGAAGTATTTCAGCGTGGCCCGCTGGCTTGGCGTGGTCGGGCTGGGCAACAGCTGCGGATGCACGTGTGAGTCGCGGCTCTTCCAGCCGAGCAGATCAAACCGGCCGAACGCGAACAGCACCACGCCAGTGCCCGCGAGCAGCGTGATCAGGCTCAGCGCACTCCACAGGAGGGCCTCGCCCGACGGCCCGTTGTGGAGGAGCGGCTCATACGGAAAGTTCTGTGTGTAGGAGTAGGCTTTGCCGGGCATGCGCGCCGCCGCGCCCCACGCTGTCCAGGCGAAGAACGCCACCAGTTCGCGCAATTCCTCCGGATCGGTGATCGTCTTGGCCGACAAGCCGTGACTCTCGGAAGAGCCGGCGAAGTAGGTCCCCCACTGAGTGATCTGGCGGCGGTACGATGCCGCCTCCGACGCGGTGAACCGGAGCGTGCCAGTCTTCGCGTCGTACCGGTTCTCCGAGAGTGTCGCGGGTTCAGGGGTGTCGAGCGCCAACTGGTGCAGGTACGCCGCCGAAAAGTCCGGGCCGAGGTAGGAGCCGTGCCCCCAGATCGTGCCGTTCTCCATCAATGCGTGTTTCTGAAACACCTGTTGCCCGGCGACGATGTCCGCGCCGGTAAAGATGGGTTGGCCGTTCATGTCCACGACCTGCGTTGGGATCGGCGCCCCAACGTCGGCCGTGTAGGTGTGGACGGCGATCCAGGTCAGCACGCTCAATCCAGCGAGCGCAACGAACATGACGCCATAGCGCCACCGGTGGGACAGTTCCGTCGTGATCATCACGCGCCCTTGAAGTCGTCTTCGCGCCGCGAGGGTATGCCCGGGTCCCAGTCGGTCGCCGTTCTGTTTTGCACAGTCGAGCCTCGATGAAAGGCACGAGACTTCAGCGCATGACCCCGCGCGTCGTCTTCACCATCGGCCACTCCACTCGACCGTTCGCGGAGTTTCGCCGTCTGCTCAAGGCGCATGGCGTGCAGCGCGTCATCGACGTTCGGACGATCCCGCGGTCGCGCCACAATCCGCAGTTCAACCGAGATCAGCTTTCTCCTGCGCTGCACCGCGCTCGCATTCACTACCGGCATATGCCTGGGCTCGGCGGCCTGCGGCACGCGAAGGGTGACTCGGCCAACACCGGATGGCGGAATGCCAGCCTCCGCGGCTACGCCGATTACATGCAGACCCCCGCGTTCGGAGAGAGTCTGGCCCGCTGCATTGAACTGGCACAACGCGAGCGCGTGGTAGTGATGTGCGCGGAGGCTGTGCCGTGGCGCTGCCATCGGGCGCTGATTGCGGATGCGCTGCTCGTCAGAGGCATCGAGGCTCGTGAAATCACCAGTGGCATACGTACGCGGCTTCACACGTTGACACCATGGGCAAAGGTGAAGGGCACGCGGCTCACCTACCCCG
>JANLHE010000408.1 GCA_024653875.1 Acidobacteriota bacterium | reverse complement strand
GGCCTCGCGCACCTCCCGCGTCGCCTCCCGGATGGCCTTGGTGTCCACCTTGACGCGGACCTCCACGTTCTGCGCGAGCGCCGGTGCGGCGGTGACGGTGATGAGGGCCGCGGCGGCCAGGGTCTGCCATGCAATCTTCATACTGTGCCTCGTCTACGACGTCTTGTTGAATCCGGCGGCGGCTTCCGCGGCGCCGGACGCGTCGCCTTTTCGCATTTCGTTCATCAGAACCACGGTGTGCTGCAGCAGCGTGACCTTGTTGCGCAGCGCTTCGAAGAGGCTGGTGCGGGCCGGCTGATTCCCCGGATTCTCGGTCAACGCCGCCCGTGTTTCCGCAATCGCCGAATCAATCGTCGTCAGGCTGCGTTGCAGGGTGGCCACCGTGGTGGTGGAAACGGAGGCGTCTCCACTCTTCACCATCTGTTCAAGCTGCGCGATCGCCTTTTCGTATTCCGCCTCGGCCCGCCGCATCGTCTCTTCCACGGTTTCGACGGTGGGGACCTCCGTGGCGTTGCTTGTGTCGGCCACGACCGGTGCCGGCGCGCCCGGATCGGGTTGCGCGATCGCGTAGACGCCGAGCGTGACCACCACGAGCGCGGCCGCCAGTCCCAGCCATTGCCACATCTCCGCGCGGGGCCGGAACGGCGCGGCGGCCGATGCGCGCGCCCCCGGGTTGACGGTGCCGCCATCGTCGAGCCGGACTCGACCGGCGATCTCCAGCCAGAGGTGGACGGGTGGCGTGATCGGGCCCAGGTGCCGCGCCACGCCGCGCAGGCGATCCAGATCGTCTGCCAGACCCCGGCAGTCCGCGCAGATCGACAAGTGGGCGCGGACCTCGTCGGCCTGCGCCACGTCCAGATGACGGTCGACGTACTCGCTCAGCGAGGGGCGAATCGATTCACAGGGGGTCATTGATCCGCCCTTCGCGCCCCGACGGGGGACGCCGGCTGGGTGCGGAAACGCGCCAGCCGCTCGCGCAGGCGCATCCGCGCCTTGTGCAACTGCGACTTCGACGTGCCCTCGGAAATGCCCAACATCGCGCCGACCTCCCGGTGTTCAAACCCTTCCACATCGTACAGGACGAAAACTTCACGGCAGCCGTCCGGCAAGTCGGCCAGCGCGCGTTCCAGGTCCAGCCGATCGACCACGCCCAGGATGGGGCCCGTGCCCCCCGCAGGCGGCCGCGCATCTTCGGCGTCCAGCGAGTCGGTCACCTGGGCGCTGCGGTTCGCGCGGCTGCGCAGGTGATCGAGACAGAGATTGGTCGCCAGCCTGAACAGCCACGTGCCCAGCGCCGATTCGCCCTTGTAGAGGCGGATCTTCCGGTGGGCGCTGAGGAAGATTTCCTGCAGCAGGTCCTCAGCGTCGGTCCGGCCCACCATGCGGCAGGCCAACCCGAAGAGCCGCGGGGCATGCAGCCGGTACAACTCTTCGAACCCGGCGGGATCGCCAGTGGCACACCGCGTGGCCAGGGTGAGATCGGCATGTGCCGGCACGTGGACGTTCGAAGGCTTGGACGGGGACATGGGGGCGGACGTTGCTTTGCGGGAGAAGACGGCAGGAACCCCTCCGGAGTTCAGGGCC
>JANLHE010000406.1 GCA_024653875.1 Acidobacteriota bacterium | reverse complement strand
ATCCTTCGTGGAGTTGGACTTCCACGTGGCGCCGCACGCGCATCGGACATCAATCTCGGCGTACTTGGGATGAATACCAGGCTTCACTGCTCACTCCTTGTGCCCGCGAACAAACCGCAATTATAACTCACTCGGACCCCAGGACCCCAGGACCTCAGGACCTCAGGAACCTGGACCCGAACATATGTCGTTATTTTTCAACAACATACCCCCTGTCCCACCGATGCGCCCTGAGCCGGCCGACCAGGTCCGCCGGCAGGCCCAGGCCGTCGCCCACGGCCATGTTGCCCTCCACGTGGGCGATCCGGCGCATGCCCGGGATGACGGTTGAGACAGCCGGGTGCGACAGGATGAACCGCAGGGCCATCTCCGGCAGTGTCATCCCCTCGGGCACCAGCGCCTTGAGCGCCTCGACCCGGTCGACGGCTTCGGCCAACCGTGCAGGCGGGAAGTACTGATTGCGAAAATCGCCGTCCGGCCACCGCGTGTCTTTCGTCAGCGTGCCGGTCAGACTGCCCTCGTCGAGCGGCACGCGGGCGATGATCGCGACGTTCATCTCCTGGCACAACGGGAAGAGGGCGTCCTCGGGGTGCTGGTCGAAGATGTTGTGCACCACCTGCACCGAGTCGACGAGGCCGGTGCGGAGCGCCTCGATGATGTTGGTGGGATCCCAGCGGTTGATGCTGATGCCGAAGCCGCGAACCTTGCCGGAGCGCTTCAGATCTTCGATCGCGCGAATCCACTCGTCGCGCTCCACCCATTCGTCCGTCCACACGTGAAACTGCTGCAGGTCGATGCGCTCCACGCCGAGGTTGCGCAGGCTCGTCTCGGTGGCCTCGACGACGTACTCGGGCGGGAACACATCGGCGATGTCGTACTCGGGCTTCGCCGGCCACTTGCCGTTCTTGGGCGGGACCTTCGTGGCGACGATCAACGGCAGGTCGCGATGGGCCGGCAGGACCTGCGCGAGCAGTTGCTCGCTCTTGCCGTCGCCGTAGGCGAGCGCTGTGTCGAAGAACGTGCACCCCAATTCGATCGCGCGATGCAGTGCCTGCACCGACTCCGCATCGTCCGACCCCGTCCATCCGCCCATGCCCCAGAGGCCGTAGCCCACTTCCGACACCGGCCACCCCAGTCGTCCAAACGTGCGCGTCTGCATGGACAGCATTGTAGAGGTCCTGGGGGCCGCCTTGCGTACTACTACGCAATGCGATATAACGTCGGAAGGATTAAGATCATGGCCAGAAAACTCGACGACTCGCTTGCCTCCCTGGGACGTTTCTCCGAGCCCGCGCTGCACATCCTCATCGCCCTGGCCGACGGCCCGAAGCACGGCTACGCCATGACGCAGGACATCGAAGCGATGACCGGCCACCGCCCCGGTCCCGGCACGCTCTACGGCGCCATCGCGCGTCTCGAAGCGCGCAGCTGGATCGAGCCGCTGCCGGCCGAGGATCGCCGTCGCCCGTACAAACTCACGTCCGCCGGAGGCAAGGTGCTGCGCGCGCGGCTCGACAGGATGAAATCCGTGACGAAGATCGCGCTGTCTCGTCTGGCAAACGCGTAGGAGGCCGCCATGAGTGTTGAGCGAATCCTCAGTTGGTTTCCACGAGCCTGGCGCGCCAGGTACGAGGCCGAGGTCCGGGACCTGCTCGAGTCACACCCGATCGGTATTCGCGAACGAGTTGATCTGGTGCGCGCGTGTGCCGATGCGTGGCTGCGTGAGGGCGCGAGTTGGGGCCTGGCAGTGGCAAGGGGCCTCCTGTTTGTCGGGTCCAGGGTCGTCGTCCTCGTCGCCATTGGCTGGTTGGGGACCTGGGGGGCGGATGCGGTCGCGGAGGGCTTCGGTTGGTCCGCGCGTTCCTCCTGGTCGCTGATGAGCGATGTTGCCGGGTTCCTGAGGATCGTTGGGATGGCCTACGTTGGACTTTTTGTGGTCCGCCCTTTCATGGAGGATCCTGCGCAGCGCCCCAGCCGGCTCGAAGGAGTGGTGTACCCACTGGTGTTTGCCCTTCTGGTGGCGCTTGACCAGCGACCCAGCCACCTCGGGGACATTCTCTTGTTCGGCATCATCGCGACCGCGCGGTACTCCTGGTTTCACATCGGGACGGGCCGCCCGTCGCTCTCGGTGCCCCGGTCAGTGCTGGGCCTTCGATAGCCGGCGTGGCGGCGTCGCTACTTGGAAGGTCGCCCAGGCCCGTCTGGCAAACGCGTAGGAGGCCCCATGTCGGTTGACCGGATTCTCAGTTGGTTTCCCAACACCTGGCGTGCCCGGTATGAAGCCGAGGTGCGCGAACTGCTCGCCGCGCAGCCCTTCACTTGGCGCACAGCGATCGACCTCGTCGCCGCGTGCGTCGATGCGTGGCTTCAGTCGTTGGTCTTACATGCGCCACCTCGGCTCCGCCGCACGCTGCATACCGCGTCGCGCATAGGTGCGCTGTTGTGCATCGGTGGAATCGGTGTGCTCGCGGCGGACGCGCTCGCACCCGCGTTGGAAGCGTCGCCGTGGTGGACATCCTCAGTCCGCGCCGTTGCACATATTGCATGGATCATCACTGTGTTCCTCGCTGGGTTGTTCTATATCCGCCCGTTCATGGAAGACCCCGCGCGGCGACCGGGGTTACTGCCCTCACTGAGCCTGTTGATCGTGTTCTTCCTTGCCGTCGCTCTGGACGGGTCCACGGCGCGTCTGGGCGATGTCGTTGGATTCGGCATCATCGCCACGATGCGGTACTCGTGGTTTCACGTTGACACATACCGCGCCATGTACCGCTCGTCCCTGGCCGCGCCACGGTCGATCCTCGGGTTGCGGTAGACCTCGGTCGGAACGTGCTTGGGGGAGTGTGCCGGTAAGCCGTCGGCCTTGCCAGGCTCATTCGGAGCCTGTATACTCCTGATCAGGAGTTGTCTATGGCCCTGCATGCGACGGCCTATCCGCGGACGGGTGCCACTCTGGAGCCGCCCGACCTGACGGACGCGCGTGAACGAAAGCGGTTGAGTGGCGCCGCGCTGCGCGGGTTCTTCAACATCATGGCGCGATGGGGCGTGCGCGATGTGGACGCCCGGGCGCTCCTGGGCGGTGTCACGAACGGTCCGTACTATCAGCTCAAGCGCGATCCCGATCGGGTGCTTGATGTCGATCGGCTGACCCGGGTCTCCCTGCTCATCGGCATCTTCAAGGCGCTGCACGTGCTGTATTCGGAGGCACTCGCGGACCGTTGGATCCTGATGCCGAACACCAACCGTCTCTTTGGCGGCGCATCACCCCTCGATTACATCCTGCGTGGCGGACTGCCGGCGATGCTGACCGTCCGGCGGCTGCTCGACGCGCGCCGCGCTGGCTGAACGCATGCGCCTGCCGCCCGTGCACGCGATCCGGCGCTCCGGCACCCACCGCCTTGTTCCCTCGAGACAGTTGCCCGCAGGCGAAAGTGTCCTGACCCGCATTGCCGGCGATGACCGTCACCTGCGGGCGCTCTTCGAACTGGATGCGGCGACCAACGAGCGGCTGCTGGCCGAGCGCGGCCGCGCTCTGGCGATCGGTCCCGAGGAACTGGTGGCCGCCGTGCCGCATGCTGCCGTGATCAACGCCGCGTTCTGCCACCCCCACCCGCTGGGCGCCAGGTTCAGCGGGCCCGATCGGGGCGCCTGGTACGCGGCGTTCGAGGTTGAGACGTCCCAGGCAGAGGTCGCGTTTCACAAGGGCATTGAGCTGGCCGAGATCGGGTCCCCGTCTGAGTCGGTGACCTACGACGAGTACCTGGCGGACTTCAAGGCTGACCTGCACGATATCCGGGACACGCGTGGCTTTCGCGCGTGCCTGGATCCGGGAAGTTACGTCGCCTCCCAAACACTGGCGGCGGCGCTCCTTTTGGCCGGTTCGCTCGGGGTTGTGTACCCGAGCGTCCGGCGTGCCGGAGGCACGTGCGTAGCCTGCTTCCGTCCGGCGCTCGTCACGCATGTGCGTCCAGGCGTCCGGTGGCGCTTCAGCTGGGCCAGCGGTGGCGGTCCCCCGATAGTCGTGCGGGAGCAGCCCCGACCGCGATAACATTCCTGCCTATGAAACGCACGACGCTCGCCCTGCTGCTCCTGTTGTCTGCTGCCGGCCTCGCCGCACAGACGTCCGACAAGGCCGATATCGCCGCGATTGAGAAGATTCGCGAGCAGGGACTGAAGCAGTCGAAGGTCATCGACCTGCTGTTTCAGATGACTGATGTGTACGGACCGCGCCTCACGGGTTCGCCGGGCATCGAGCGCGCGGGCGACTGGGCCGTCGATACGCTCAAGTCGTGGGGCCTGCAGAATGCGCGCAAGGAGCGCTGGGCTTTTGGCACCGGCTGGTCCCTGAACAAGTTTCACGCGACCATGACTGCGCCAACGGCGATGCCGATCATCGGCTTGCCGAAGGCCTGGAGCACCGGCACGAAGGGCACGATCACCTCGGAAGTGGTGCGACCGGAGATCACCAACGCCGAGCAGGCCGAGCAGTGGAAGGGTAAGCTCCGCGGGAAGATCGTCCTCACGCAACCCACGCGTGAAGTCCGCATGCTCGAGGGTCGTCTGGTGCTTCGCATGACCGACAAGGAAATCGAGGAGGCACTGACGGCGCCTGCAGGGCGGGCCGGCGGGGCCGGCGGTCGCGCTGGCGGGGCAGCGGGCG
>JANLHE010000403.1 GCA_024653875.1 Acidobacteriota bacterium | reverse complement strand
ACCAGCTTGGTGGCGCCTTCGCCGCCGCGCACGATCTCGCGTGCGAGGTGGCCGGCAACGGTGCGAAGCGGCTCGACGAGCGCCGGATCGGCGGGGTCCGTGATCTCGACGCCCGACGCGCCCGATGCGAGCAGCAGCACGCAGTCGTTGGTGGAGCACTCGCCGTCCACGGTGATGGCGTTGAACGTTTCGTCGCAGACCTGCCGGAGCGCGGTCTGCAACACGCCCGGGGCGACGCTCGCGTCCGTCGTGAGGAACCCGAGCATGGTGGCCATGCGTGGTTCGATCATCCCGGAGCCCTTGGCGATGCCGCCGACAGTGACGCGCCCCCTCGGCGTGTCGATCACCGCCGCGCAGGACTTCGGGAACGGATCGGTGGTCATGATCGCGCGGGACGCCTCGGCGCCGCCTTCGACGGACAACACGGCTGCCGCGGCCGTCACGCCGGCGCGGACCTTGTCCAGGCTCAGGGGCACGCCGATGACGCCGGTGGACGAGACGAAGATGAACTCGTCCCCGCAGCCCAGCGCGGTTGCGGCCGCGGCGGCCATGCCTTTCGCCACGGCCATGCCGGCCTCGCCGGTACAGGCGTTGGCGCAGCCGCTGTTGACCACGGCGCCGGCGCACAGGCCGCCCGCGCGCGAGAGGTGGTCGCGCGAAATCACCACGGGCGCGGCGACCGCGAGGTTGGTGGTGAACACGGCCGCCGCCGGCACGGGGCCGCTCGTGGACGCAATCAGGCAGAGATCCAGCGGCTGCGTGACCGGGTCCGGTTTCTTGATGCCGCAGTACACGCCCGCCGCCGTGAAGCCGGCCGGAGTGGTGACGCCGCCGTCGATGAGGTGCGCCGTCATGATCAGGCGACCCGCGTCGCGACCTGACGGTGGGCCGGGCGATACATCTGCCGCGCCTGCAGCGGCAGCACCACCGCGAATTGCTCGCACTTACGGAAGAGCGGGCAGCCCACGCAGTCCGTCATGATCTTCTCGGGGACCCACACGTGCGGCACGATCGAGAATCCCTGGCGCACGAAGAACCGTGCGTCGTGGATGAAGGCGGTGAGCGTGTCGAATCCGAGCGTCAGGGCACGCGCGCGGAGTTCACCCACCAGGCGCTGGGCCAGGCGCACGCCGCGAAAGTCGCGCGAGACCACCAGCGACCGCACCTCCGCGACCGACAACGACAGCGGCGCCAGTTCGGCGCAGCCGATGATCGCTCCGGCCACGTCGCAGACAAGGAAGCGTTCGGCATGGACGCGCAGCTCGTCCAGCGCGCGGGGCAGCAGGTGCCCCTCGTCCAGATGGCTCGTGACCAAGGCGTGAATCGCCTCGGCGTCCGCCGCGGTCGCGGCCCGAATGATCAAGTCGGTCACTGTGCAGTCCCTCCAACCGCCACGATGGCGGCTTCCAGTAGCGGCAACGCCCCGTCCACATCCGCCGCCGTGATGATGTATGGCGGCAGCAGCCGCACCACGGTCGAACTGGTGCGGTTGATCAGGAGGCCGCGTTCAAACGCGGCCGCCACGACGGGCGCGGCATCAAACGCGAGGTCGATGCCGACGATCAGGCCGGCGCCGCGCACGTCCACAATCAACGCCGGGTGCCGCTGCTGCATGGCGCGAATGCCGGCAAACAACCGCTCGGACGCCGCCGCCCTCGACGCGGTCAGCGCGGGTGACGCCAGCGCCTCCAGGAACACCAGCGCCGCGCGGCACGCCAGGAGGTTGCCGCCGTAGGTGCTGCCGTGGTCGCCGGGTGAGGCCGCAGACGCCACCTCGTTCGAGAACATCGCGACACCCACCGGCACGCCCGCGCCCAGGGCTTTGCCCAGCGCCACGAGATCGGGTGTCAGGCCAAGTGTCTGGCCATAGAGAAACGCGCCGGTCCGGCCCGAGCCGCTCTGCACTTCATCCGTAATCAGCAATGCCCCCGTGCGCGCGCACGCGGCTTCTATCGCGGCTGCCAACTCCTTCGAGATCGGCCGCACGCCGCCTTCACCCTGGATGGGTTCGACGATGATCGCGGCGGTGGTGTCATCGACCATCGCATTGAAGCCCGCGATGTCGGCCGTGTCGGCGAAGACCACGTTGGGCACCAGCGGCGCGAACGGCGCGCGGTAGTG
>JANLHE010000399.1 GCA_024653875.1 Acidobacteriota bacterium | reverse complement strand
GGCCCGGGGTCATGGCTGGGTGTCCACCGTGACGTCCACGGCATCGCACCGCACGTCCGAAGTGATCGAGTTGGCGATGTAGCACAGGGCGTGTGCCTCGTGGTGCAGGGCCTCGTGCTCGGCGGCCGAGGGGCGCTTGTCCCGGGCGAACGCCACGTGCGGACGCAGGGTCACCTCGGTCATGGCCATGTGGCCCTCGCCATTCCTGGCCAGCACGCCCGTGGACGCATCGCGATACGTCTCGACCACGAAGCCTTGCTTCGCGGCGAGCGACAGAAACCAGAGCATGTGGCAGCTGGCAAGGGCCGCGACAAACGCCTCCTCCGGATCGACCGCCGCCGCCAGCGCCAGCTCCGGCGGTACCACATGCGGCGACGCCGAGGCGGGGACGTTGATGCCCCCGTCGAAGTGCCACCGATGGACGCGGCTGTACCGGTTGTCCGTGAAGACGGCACCGTTGCGCTCCCAGGTGATCACCGCGGTGTAGTGGCTCATCATGCCTGCTCCAGAAATTCCTCGACCTGCCTGTGGCTCTCGTGAAACGCCGCCCAGACCGCCGCGCACCACGCGTCGATCGCCGCGTCCCGTTCCGGGCCGGCAGCGGCGGCCATCACACGGAGCGCGGTGACCGCGCCGCGCTCGGGCGGCAAGGCAAACACCGGCCACGTCTTCCCCTTCCGGGCGAGCGCCATGTGCGCCCGCTGCACGTGACGTCCCGATAGCCCCTTCTCGACATGCAGATACAGCCCAAAGAGGGCAAACGCCAGTGCAATCGGCTTCGTCTGGTCATCGGCGTGCTGCGCCGCCCACGCGTCCACCACGTGCTGATGCACGAACGCGGGATCGGTATGCGCGAGCGTGTAGCACTGCAGCTCGTCGTAGGCGTCCTGTTCCGCCGGCACGATCCTCATGTGCTGCCAACCACCACGATCAGCGCCCCTGAAGCGCCAGCCGGAACGCGGCCATCTCCTCGCCGTTGCGAACCAGCAGGACATCGCCAACCAGCACGGGGTGGTTCCAGGTCTTTGCATCGAGCGCGGGGAACCGCGCCAGCTCCGTGAACTTGTCGGCAGTCGCGGACACGAGCGCCAGCTCTCCTTCCTCCGACAGCACCAGCATCACGTCCTCGTCGGGCAGGAGAATGAGCTGGCCGTTGCCGTAGCGGCCGCCTTTCCAGTTGCGCTTGCCGTCTTCGAGGTTGATGGACGAGAGGATGCTGCCGTCGAAGCCGAACGCGTGCCCCTTGTGCACCACGAAGTCGTTGAAGTATGGCTTCAGCCCATTTGAGGTCCAGCGCTCTTCGGCGCTCCAGCCGCCAGATCCTTGCGTGAGATGGAGGCGGCGCGTGCCGATGCCTCCGGTGCTGGCGATCGCGTTGACCAGGATGTCGCCATCCGCCATCACGGCAGGCTGCACGATGGGACCGGGCTCCCACTCGTGCTTCCAGAGCACGGCGCCGTCGGACGGCGCGACGCTGATCGCGCCGGGTCCACCAAGCAGCACCACCTGGACGACGCCGTCGATGGTCACCCGGTGCGGCGAACTGTAACTTCCACCATAGGAGGGACCGGTCCAGCGCTTCGCGCCGGTGGCAAGGTCGTAGCCTGCCAATGTCCCGGCCGCGGCAACGATGACAAGGTCGTCAACGACCAGCGGCGAACTCGCGAAGCCCCACATGGGCACGGCCCTGCCGGTGTCGGATGCGACGTTGCTCGACCACACGAGAGTGCCGGTGGCGGCGTCGAGCGCGTTCAGGATCCCTGTCGCGCCAAAGGCGTAGACACGGTTCTTGTGAAGTGTCGGTGTCGCGCGCGGCCCGGCGCCGCCGTTGGATTCCCAGAACCGCACCGCGTCCCGGTGTTTCCACACGGGTTCGCCGGTGCTCACCCTGTAACACGCCACAATCTCATCGTCGCCGCGCTGTTCCTGTGTGTAGAGCAGATCGCCGTGAACCGAGAAGGACGACCAGCCGGGCCCGATCGGTCGGCGCCACATCTCCACCGGCGGCGCGGTGGACCAGTCCGTGTTGATCCGTACGCCGTGGACGGTGCCGTCGCGATCGGGTCCGCGGAAGCCCGGCCATTCAGCACGGGTGACTTCCGGCGTGCTCAGTGTCGTTCCGGCCGTGGCCATGACCGTGGGTGCAGCGGCTGACGCGACCGGTGCGGCCACCGGAGCGGCCGGCGTGAGGGGCGTCTCCACCGGCGCAGGCGCCGCGGCGACCATCGGGGGCGTGTCATCGGCCTGCGCGAGCAGCAGTTCCTCGGGCGTCGGCGTCCACCGCCAGTGGTACTCGGGACCGGCGGCACCGATCACGCCGGCGGTGCGCACCAGCGCCCACGGCGCGCACGCAAGCAGGATGGCGACGACCATCGTCACGCGACGAACACCGTCAGAGAGACGCGCGGTGGCGACCGCCCAGACGACCAGCGCCAGGCTCAGGCCGGGAATCGCCGCGATGTACAGCAACATCCCCTGCCCCGCCCCCGCGATCGACACGTGGACAACGTAACTCGTCGCGATGATCCCGGCGACCATCAGCATGATGGCGCCCACGCGCTCGGCCCAGTGCGCGCGGCTGAAGAACAGCCACCACAGGGCGACGAGGAGCCCGCACAGGACTCCTCCCATGATGGCCAGGAGCCCAATCGGAAGCTCGAAGAGCTCGGCATCCGGCGCGATCGCAGGGACGCCGAACAGGAGCAGCCCCTGCACGGCGAGAAGGGCGACGCCGGGCCACAGTCGAAGCGGTGTCTTCATGTCTGACCTTACGGCCCCCTGCGGGTGGTGTTCCGTGGTTTCGCCCAATCCGCGTCCCGAATCATCGCGCCAACCGCCGCCGGCCGCAAGCCGTGTCACTTCCTCACGGCGCAGTCCCGATCCGGCCCCGCCATCGCCCGCAGCCCGGCCTCGTGCTCCCGCACCGCGTCACTGGCCCGCGCCGCCGACCAGTTCCAGCTGCGGATCGGGCGATCGCCCTCCGGCGGCCAGCGCCGCAGCAGGTGTCGCGCCAGCGCGCACTGCACGTCGCGCGGCAGAGCGGGCAGCGCATCGATCAGCACGGGCACCGCGTCCGCGCTCAGCGACGTCGCGTACGCGACATCGAACCGGACTGGCGCATCCGCCGACGCCAGTCGCGCCACATTCGCGCGCGCGATGGCCGCGTCCGGACTGATGACAAACAACAGCGCGACCGTGGCAAGGCCGGACGCCAGCGTCCCGAACGCGAACCTGTCGCGGCGGCCGCGCAACACCGTCGCGGCGAGCCAGAACAGAATCGCGCCGATCCAGATCAGCAACACCATCGCGTAAAACCGCGACTCGGTGAGTCCGTAGGTCGCGTGGTACAGGCGGAGTCGCTGAAGAGCCGACGCGGCGATCGCGAGCACCAGTGCGATCTGCACGCCGGCGAGGCCCAGGAACACAAGGACATCGCGTCGAACGCTGCGGTCGAGGCACCAGTCGGCGGCGAGCAGAACCGGCACGACGAGCACGACCGCGAAGACCAGCTCGAAAAAGCCTTGCCGCGCGTACTCGGCATACGTCAGGCC
>JANLHE010000395.1 GCA_024653875.1 Acidobacteriota bacterium | reverse complement strand
GCAACGACATGACGATATAATGGCGGCCCAGGCAGCCCGCCAGACCAGACCCAGATGAGCGACGTATCGCAGAGGCGTGAACTCGCCGGCATCACGGCGTTGTCGCTCGCCGTCACGGTGGCGCTTGCGGCACCCGTCCTGTTCGAACCGTCAACGCGGGTATTTGGTGCCGAGATTGTTGGGCGCCACCACGATCCGTTCAGCGTGATGCTGCGGTTTGCCTATCCGGTGACGACCGGACCGTACGCGCAGCCCGTCACCGACCTGGTCGGCGCGCTCCTCGCGCGCGGGGTCGGCCCCGTCGCGGCCTACAACGGGCTCGTGCTGTTGAGTTTTCCCCTCGCGGCCGTGGCGGCGTTCCTGCTGGCCCGCCACCTTCGCCTGGCGCCCGTGACCAGCGCCCTGGCCGCGCTGGCGTTCGCCTTCTCGCCATTTCATCTCGCGCAGGCCGCCTACCATCCGCACATCGCGCAAGTGCAGTGGATTCCCCTGTATCTGCTTGCGCTCTGGCGCAGCCTGGACGAGGCGTCGCCCGTCCGTCTGGCGTGGCTCGCGCTCGCGCTCGTCGCGGTCACGGGATCCAATTTCTACGGTGGCCTGATCGCCGCGGTCCTGACCCCGGTCGCCATGGCGGGTTATTGGTGGTGGTTGTCGCGCTCCGGAGCGGACGCGGGGCGGCATCTGATCCGCACCGGCGGCACACTGGCCGCGCTCGTGCTTGGCGGGATGGGGTACCTGTGGTGGACGGCTCCGGCCGTGATGACAAGCCCCGCCGCGTTTGCCTTTCCGCGGGCGGACCTCTTCGTCTACAGCGCCAAGTGGTGGAGTTATGCCGTGCCGCCCGTGACCAATCCCTGGTTGGGCGACTTCGCCCGAAGGACGTGGGCCGCGTGGGATGTGCACACCGGCGTCCTTGAGCAGCAGGTGAGTGTCGGCCTTGGCGTGATCGCGCTCGGCCTGGTGGCGGTGGCCGGCTGGCGGCATCGACCCAACCCGGCGATCGCACGCCGGATCGTACCCATGCTCGTGGTCATGGCCGGCGCGGCGCTCGTCTGTTCGCTCTCGCCGGAACGCACGATCGATGGCGTTCGCTTCGTGCGCCCCTCGGCGCTGCTGTACGAGATCGTGCCGATGTTTCGCGCCTACGCGCGGTTTGGCGTGGTCGTGCAACTGATGGCCGTGCTGCTGGCCGGCGCCGGTCTCGAGCGACTGTGGCGGTCCGGACGAGTGGTGGCCCGGGTGGCGGCCATCGCGCTCGTCGGCGTGGCCGCGGCCGAGTACACGGTGCTGCCCGCGTCGCTGTGGCGCGACGTGTTGCCGACGGCCGCCCATCGCCGGCTGATGGAACAGGGCGGCAGCGTCCTGGCCCTCGATTGTTCGCCGCTGACCGTGGAGTCGGCCTCGGTGGAGTGGCTGACCGAGCAACGCATCCGCATGGCAAGCCGTGACACCGATTGCCTTGAACCGGGACTGGCCGGCCGACTGGCGGCCGACGGCTTCACCCACCTCCTGGTGCGGCCCGGGTCGCTTGCCGGCCGTCTGTGGTCCGTGCGGCCGCGTGACGAAGGGCTCTACATGGCCGCGGACGTGGACGGCACGCGCGTGTTCGAGGTGACCGCGCCGATTCCGCCGGTCTACACGGCGGCGATGGAGGGCTTCTCCGACCGCGAGGCCACTCGAGAGTGGACGTGGCGATGGATGGGCGACACCGCCTCCTGGGCCATCGTCAACACCGGTGACGCGGAGGTGGTGGCCGGGCTGGAAGTGGAGGTGCAGGCGTTTGGCGAACCCCGCCAACTCCAGCTGACCCTGGACGGGCGCGACATCGGCGTGTTGACGGTCGGGACGGCGCGTCGTTTTCACACCGTCCCGTCATTCGCGTTGCCGGCCGGCCGCCACACCTTCGCGTTCGTTCCGCTCGAACCGCCGGCCGAGGCCGACGCACTTCTGCACAACGACGATCGCCGGCGCTTGTCATTCGCCGTGGGCGAGTGGCGGTGGTTTCCGCATAAAATCACACCTGATGGCACTGATTGACGACAAGTTTGCGAAGCTGGGAACCGACCACGCGCCCGGCCAGGAAGTGCGGCAGGGCAGCGGCATGCCGGAGGCGGAGCTGCGCGGGGAGCCGATCGCCGGCATCCCGGTCGATTTTTCGCATGGCGATGTGAACGGGAACGCCTTCGCCCCGACACCCGGTGCTCTGGAGGCGTTTATCGAGGGTGTGCATCGCGGCGGCCCGCAGGCCTACACCGAGTACCGCGGGGGCGGCGAACTGCGTGACCGTCTGGCCGGAAAGCTCGCGGCTTTCACGGGCCGTCCGGTGTCTGGCGCGCAGGAGCTGATCATCACACCCGGGACGCAAGGGGCGCTGTTCCTCGCGCTGGGGGCGACGGTGACCACGGGCGACAAGGTCGCCATCGTGCGGCCCGACTACTTCGCGAACCGCAAACTGGTGGAGTTCCTGGGCGGCGAGGTGGTGCCCGTCCGGATGGACTACCTGTCCCGCACCGGCGGCGCCGGCCTGGACCTCGGACAGCTGGAAGGCGCCTTCACGTCCGGCGCCCGGACGTTCCTCTTCTCGAACCCCAACAACCCGGCCGGGGTCGTTTATTCGCCGGAGGAAATCGCGCGCATCGCGGAGTTGGCGAATCAGTACGGCGTCACCGTGATCGCGGATCAGCTGTACTCCCGTCTTCTGTACTCCGGCAGCACCTACACGCACCTGCGCGCGTCTTCAATCGATGCCGACCACGTCGTGACCATCATGGGGCCCTCAAAGAC
>JANLHE010000394.1 GCA_024653875.1 Acidobacteriota bacterium | reverse complement strand
GGCCTGGCCTTGGACGGCCACGGCGCCCGCCATGGCGACGATGCCGGTCGCGATAATTCTGATCAGGTTTATCATTTGATCCCCAAGAGCGCTTTCGCGTTCCCCCCCAGAATCCCCGTCCGCTGTTCCTCGGTGATCGGCAACGCGCGAAGCGCCTCGAGCATCAACGGAATGCTGCCGATCTGGTGCGGGTAGTCGCTGCCGGCGAGAATCCGCCCGGCGCCCGCGAACTCGATCGCCAGCTTCAGCGGCCCCTGGCTGAAGTTCACCGTGTCGTAATAGAAATGCCGCTTGAGATACGCAGTGGGCGGTTCGTCGATGTGCTTCCGGCAATCGGCGAACGCGCGGTAGCCTCGGTCCAGGCGCTCGGCCAGGTACGGAATCGTCCCGCCGAGGTGGCCGAGGATCCACTGAATCCTCGGGTAGCGCTTCACCACGCCGCTAAAGACCAGCTTGGACGCGGCCAGCGTGGTGTCGAACAGGAACCCGTTGAGCGGCATGAGCCAGTACTCGGTCATGGCCTCCACGCCCACAGGATACGTCGGGTGGATCATCAACACGCCGTCGCGATCGTTGGCGGCCTCGTAGAGCGGCCAGAACCGCTCATCGTCCAGGCCGACGCCGTTCACGTTGCTGAAGAGCATCGTGCCGGCGAGCTTGAGCTGGTCGGTGGCGCGAAGGTACTCCGCGACGGAGGCTTTCGGATCGCACAGCGGCAGCGTGGCAAGAGGCGCGAACCGCGCACCGCGCTCGTCGCGGATACGCGCGAAGGCGTCGTTCGTGATCGTCGCCAGTGCCGCCGCCACCGGCGGCGTCTCGATATGCGTGCCCGGCGTGGTGAGGCTGATCGCCTGGACATCCACGCCCTCGGCGTCCAGCACCGTCTGACGGTAGGCAATGTCGCGGTGGCCCTTGACGAGCACGTTGTAGTCGCCCGGGTAGTGCACCAGCGGATTGCCGTCGGCGTCGTGGGTGACCTTGATGGTGCTGCCCAGCGGCTCAAGGGCCGCGAGGTATTCAGGCGGGTAGAAGTGGTTGTGAACGTCGACAATCATGGGTCAGGTCCTTGCTGGGCGGCGACTGCGTACCCAGAGAAGATACACGGGCCAGCCGAGCAGCACCAATCCGAGGCCGAGCGCGCTGTCACGCGGCTCCGCGGCGATCTGGAAGGCGACAATCGCCAGCGACGCGCCGACAAACACCGCCGGCACGAGCGGGTAGCCCCACATGCGGTAGCGCGGCGCGTAGTCGCGGCGCCTCCGCAGGATGAACAACCCTCCGGCCATGAGCGCGAAGAAGATCCACTCGGTGTAGATGACGCGCGTGAACAGCGCGCGATAGGAATCGGTGAGCGTCAACACCGAGGCCCACACGGCCTGCAGCATCAGGGCGCGATGTGGTGTGTGATACGCGGGGTGGGTTTCACCGAGCCACCTGAAGAGCAGGCCATCATGCGCCATCGAGTAATAGACACGTGGTCCGGTGAGGATAATGCCGTTGACGGCGCCGAACGTGGAGATCATGACCAGCACCGCCATGGCGCCGGCGCCTCCCGACCCCAGCAGGGCATCGGCCGCATCCGCGGCGACCCGTGTGGATGACCGCAGCGCGTCCAGAGGCAACACGCGCAGGTAGATGGCATTCAACCCCGCGTAACAGGCCGTGACGATGAGCGTGCCGATGACGAGCGCG
>JANLHE010000386.1 GCA_024653875.1 Acidobacteriota bacterium | reverse complement strand
CACCCGAATCTCCCGCGGCTCAGTGCCGACCGTCAGGCGCAACTCGGACTCGGCAAGGTCTGTCACCGGGCGGCCGCTGCTGTCGATGGCGGTCAGGTGAAGACGAATCGACGTGGCTTCAGCTACGAAGCGCTGCTGCAGCGCGGCGCCGGGCACGGCGTACGCCGCGGCCACCATCACGGCGACAAGGGCGAGCCCAAACGGCTTTCCAAATACGGTCATCGGCCCGCCCCCCCTGGTGTCCTGAGATTCATGGTGACCTTCTGCCCGGTGCTCAGTGACACCGGCACCGACTGCGCGGCCAACGGTTCCAGGGTGCTGACCTCACGGAGATCGAGCGGCACCAGATCCGTTGTGACGGCAAGCCGATAGTCCCCGGCTGGCAGCCCGCGGAAGCTATAGCGGCCGCTGGCGTCGGGGCGGGTGCTGACGATACGCCTGGATGAAGGCGTCCAATACATGCGATCGGCCGGAAGCGCGATGATGAAGTAGTCCGTCTCCGGCGCACCGGTGGCAGTGGTGAGTGAACCCGACAACTCCGAGATCTGATCGGTAAATCCGATCACAAGATCCGACACGCCGGCCGGCGTCACGTCAAAGGGACGGTCCGTGACGTTTGTCGTTCCGACCGTCACTGAGCTCAGGGTCCACGCTGCAGCGGCACCTGCCGGAGCCGGCCCCGGCACCGATGCGCGAAGCATGTACGAGCCGGGAATGACTCCGGAGATGGACACCGCGCCGGTCGCGTCGACCTTCGTTTCTATCTGGGAGCGGATGGGCCCCACTGGAATCACGCTGACGACAACCTTCGACAGGTCCGCCGGCAGCGGCAGCCCTCCTTCCGCGAACACGAGGCGGCCGGTGACGACGACCGAGGGCTGCAAGGTGAGAGTCACCACGGACGGTTCGCCGTGACCGACGATCACGTCCGCCGTGGCCCAGAGCGATAGGCTGTCGGCGCTTCCCCGAGTCTCGACCATCACCGTATACGGCCCAGGGCTGAGACTGCCCGACACGAAGCGGCCATCTGCATTCGTGCCGGTCACGCTGATGGTGTTCAGCGCCTGGACCGGACTGCGCCTGGTGATCGAGAGCCGGTAGGAGGCGGCACTCCCACCCGGGTTCACCACCGTGCCCTCAATTCTCGACATCGGCTGGAACTGCATCCGTAGGTCGATGCCCTCGCGGACTTCGCCGGGCGCGAGTGGGAATGTGTCCGCGGTCAGCGGATCGAGGACGCCCGGAGCGAACACGGGGCCGTAGTTGTATCGCGGGGGTTCGGGCGCGGGCTGGGCCGGCGGGCGCGCCGCGGCCCCACCGGCCGGCGGCGTCGCGGGTTGAAACGCCGCCTTGAACTCAGCCGCGGTCGGCACCCGCACTTCGTACGGCTGCCCATGGTAGTACCACGACGTTCCGACGGTGAAATCGCCGGCGGGCAATCCAAACAGCCGATAGACACCCCGATCGTCGGTGATGACCGTGACCGTTTCACCCACGGACCCGAGCGTGCGTTC
>JANLHE010000359.1 GCA_024653875.1 Acidobacteriota bacterium | reverse complement strand
GGCGCGGAGCGCCCGCTGGCGTCGTACCTGGCCGAGGCGCCGCCCGAGGTGACGCGCGGACTCGAGGTCACCCGTGAGGCGTTTGGCCGCATCTCGGCGTACGCCGCCCGGCGCGGGGCCCGCACCGCCATCGTGCTGATGCCGGCGCGGTTTCAACTTGACGACGGAGACTACGGGCGGTTGCTGCAGCGCGTGACCGGCGCGGGCCATACCCTGGTCCGCCACCAGGCCACGCGCCGTTTCCAGGAGGCACTCGCGCCGCTGGGCCTGCCCCTGCTCGACCTGCTGCCGGTGCTCCAGGCGCAGCCCGATCCGGCGGGGCTGTTCTTTCAGCGGAACATTCACCTGACGCCGCGCGGTCATGACGTCGTGGGTCGCGCGCTGGTGGATCTAGTGGTGATGATGAACGCGCCCGCACGCTGAATGATTTTCACCTCCCTGCAGTTCGCCGTTTTCTTTGTCGTCGTGTACACGGCGTACCGTCTGCTGCCGCATCGGCCGCAGAACTGGCTGCTGCTCGCGGCCAGCTATTACTTCTATGCGGCGTGGGACTGGCGGTTCCTGTCGCTGCTCATCGGTTCCACGCTGGTGGACTATGCGGTGGCGCACGCCATCGACCGCAGTCCCACGCCCACGCGGCGCCGGCGTCTGTTGTGGCTGAGCCTGGCCTTCAACTTCGGGATGCTGGGGTCGTTCAAGTACTTCGACTTTTTCGCGCAGAGCTTCCAGGCGGCCGCCGCCGCGGTGGGCTGGCACGTGGATGTCGTCACGCTGAACGTCATTCTGCCGATCGGCATTTCGTTCTACACGTTCATGACCGTCAGTTACGTGATCGACGTGTACCGCCGCGACATCCGGCCCACCTCGTCGCTGCTGGACTTCGCTCTGTTCGTGGCGTACTTCCCGCATCTGGTGGCCGGGCCCATCCTGCGCGCCGGGCTGTTGCTCCCGCAAATCGCCGCTCCCAGGCACATCTCACGCCGGCAGAGTACCGACGGTCTCTGGCTGATGGCCTGGGGCCTGTTTCAGAAGGTGTTCGTGGCGGACAACCTGGCCGGCCTCGTCGCGCCCGTGTACGCCGCGGGGGCGTCGCCGGCCGGAGCCGAGGTGTGGCTGGCGACGGTCGCCTTTGCCCTGCAGATTTACGGGGACTTCGCCGGCTACTCCAACCTGGCACGCGGGATGTCGAAGCTCATGGGCATCGAGCTCAACATCAACTTCCTGTTTCCGTACTTCGTCACGTCGCCGCAGCAGTTCTGGCGCCACTGGCACATCAGCCTGTCCACATGGCTGCGTGACTACCTGTACATCCCCCTCGGCGGCAGCCGGGGTTCTGCCGCGGCCACACGGCGCAACCTGATGGTGACGATGGTGCTGGGCGGCTTGTGGCATGGCGCCGCCTGGACCTTTGTCCTCTGGGGCGCGTACCAGGGGCTTGTCCTGGGCGTCGGACGCACGCTCGAGGGCCTCGGGCGGCCGCTCGCGCACCGCTGGCAGCGCGTGCTCGCGGGTCTGCTGATGTTCCAGGTGACGTGTTTCGGCTGGTTGATCTTTCGCGCCCAGTCGGTGGAGCAGATCCGGGACCTGACGGCCAGCCTCTTCGCG
>JANLHE010000358.1 GCA_024653875.1 Acidobacteriota bacterium | reverse complement strand
TCGATGCGGCCGCGGCCGGCGCTGAGCCGGCTCAGCGTGAAGAACTTGCTGAGCGCCATGTCCACCGTGCGCAGGTCGGGCCCGAACAGTTCGTTACGGCCGACGGTGCCAAAGGTGCCGGCCGGCTGCAGCGCGAACGCCGCCGGATCGAACCACCCCGCGGGATTGCCGGTCACCGCGCCGGCGGGGCCGCGACCGGGGGCGTAGTTCGGCCGGTCCGGGCCCGTGCCTGGACCGAGCGACGGCGACCACAACGACCGCGATCGATTGGTCTGCACGAACGGCGTCACCGGACTCCCGCTGCGCAGGCGCGCGATGCCGGACAGGCGCCATCCCGCGAACGGTTCCCAGACGAAGTTGGTGACCCAGTTGTGTTCGGCGTGGAAGTCCGAAAAGCCCTTGTTGTAATCCTTGATGAACTCCGGCATCGCCGACGTGGTGGCCGTGGTGGAGTCGGAAAAGAACGTCGAGTTCTGCGTGGTGTCTTCGGCCGTGGACCACGTGTAGGCCGACTGCACCTGCAGGCCGTGCGTCCAGCGCTTCTTCACCTCGACGATCAGCGCCTTGTACCAGGAGTCGCCGTCGCTCGATTTGAGTTCGATCGCCGAGTAGCTGCGATTGGGCCGGGTCAGTCCGGCCGGATAGAAGAACGTGCCGTCCGGCAGCGTCGTCGGCGCCGGCACGTTGACGTCGGTGTTGCGCCAGAGGTGTTGCCCGCGCGATCCGGCGTACCCCAGCGTGAGGACCCAGTCGGTGAAGAACTCCTGCTGGATGTTGGCATTCCACATGTGCACCCGCGGCAGGTCGATGTCGTACTGAATCGGCCGGACCGAGATGCCGGTCAGGCGCTCGAACGGCGGCACGGGGAACGTCGGGTTCGCGATCACCACGCGCGGCGTCGCGGGCGGATTGGTCACGGTGACGATCAGGTTCTGATGGTTGTTGGTGTTGAAGTACAGCCCGTAACCCGCCCGGATGGACGTCCGGCCGTCGCCGCGCACGTTCCACGCGACGCCGGCGCGGGGCGAGAACGTCGGGGCGGGGTTCTCGTACAGCTGGCCCGTTTCCGGCGCGCCGAGAAGATCGCGCATGTTGATGTCGCGCCCGCCGTCGTCCTTCGGCATGGTCGACCCTTCCAGGCGGAGGCCCAGGTTCACGGTCAGGCGCGGCGTGAGCTGGATGTCATCCTGCAGGTACGCGCCAAACACCGTGAACGGCCAGCGTCGATTCGGGTCACCCTGCGGCGTCAAGCCGATGAACAGTGCCGGCGTGTTGCGGAGAAAGGCGGCGAGGTTGGCGAACCGGAAGACGCCCAGGCTGAACGTCGGGTTGAACTCCGACGAGACGTAGTGTTCGGCCAGCGCGCCGGTCTTCAGGAAGTGCCGGCCGCGCGACAGCGTGAGGTCGTACTGCAGGCTGGACACGTCCTGTCTGAGCCGCACGTTCGCCGAGAGTTGCGGGCCAAACCGCGGAACGCCGCCGATGTCGATCGCGCCCATCAAGATGCGGCCGGCGGCGAACTCGCTCACCGGCTGCGTGGTGTTGGATTCCACGTTCTGCCCGATCCGCGTGCGGCTGTACCCGAAGCGCGCCGTGTGGAAGATCGATGCGGACAGCGCCTGTCGATACTCGGCGGTCACGAAATGATTCCGCGACACGAACGTGCGCGGGAACTGCGGGAAGTCCGTGGGCAGCCGCTGCGCGGCGTCATCAAACGTATAACGCACGAAGGCCTGCGCGCCATTGGCCAGGACCGCGTCCAGCCGCGCCTGCGCGAAGTGCTGATCCAGCGTCTGATCGAAGGGGAACGTGTACCGGGCCAATCCGCCGCCCAGGCTGTCCCCGTTCGCCCGGGGAAACTCGTTGAGGTACGGCGCCACCGCGGGATTGACTGGAATTGTCACGCCGCCCGGCAGGAGCCCCAGGCGCGCATTGTCGTCAGGCACGGTGGTGACGATGGTGCGGCCAAGGTTTTCAATGAGCGCCTCATAGCCCGCGAAGAAGAAGAGGCGATCCTGGCGCAGCGCTCCGCCCGTCGTGCCGCCGAACTGGTTGCGCACGAACTGCGGCTTGTCGCCCACATCGAAGTAGTTGCGCGCGTCGAGCGCCTCGTTCCGGTGGAACTCGAACAGGCTGCCGCTGAGCCGATTGGTGCCGGACTTGGTGATGGCGTTGATCTGGCCGCCGATGTTGCGCCCGTATTCCGCGCTGTACGTGTTGGACTCGAGCCGGAATTCCTGCACCGTGTCCATGCCCAGCGCCGTGCCCGCCGCCGATCCAGCGGGGCTGTTCGTGAAGTCGTTGAGGAGCGTGCCGTCCAGCAGGTAGACGTTGGCGCGTGGATCCTGCCCGTTGACGCTCATCGCCAGTCCGTGGGCCACGACCGAGCCGTTGTCCCGGTGCGGAAAGGGCGTGACGGCGGGGAGCAGGGACATCAGGTCCGTGTAGTTGCGGCCATTGACCGGCAGTTGCGCGATGGTGCGCTGATCCACCATGTAGCTGAGTTCCGAGGACCGCGTGTTGACCTGCGAGGCGGCGCCAGACACCGTCACGACTTCGGTGGCGCCGACCTCCAGGGTCAGGATGAGCGACGCGTTTTCGCCCACCGTGAGGTGGATGCCCGTGCGAACCAGTGGTCTGAATCCGGACAGTTCCAGCCGGACCTCGTAGTCACCCGCGGGAAGGCCCGCGAGCCTGAACCGCCCATCGGCCTCCGTCGTGGTCTGGCGTGTCACGCCCGTGGCCACGTTGCGGGCCGAGACCTGCGTGCCGGGGAGGACGCCGCCGGAGGCGTCCTGCGCCACGCCGGCCAGCGTGGCGCTCGTCTGCGCCCACGCGGGGAACGGTGCACCGGCCAGCGCCAGCGACAGCAGGAACACGATGCGGGTTTTCACAGGAATCCTCTCCTCATCGAAACACGGGACGTCTCCCGAAAGTATAGTGATTGTCACGATGCATGACCCGAACGGCGAAGGCGCGGCCCCGGTGACGGAGGTCGGCAGTTACTTCGTCGCCAACTACCCGCCGTTTTCGGTGTGGACGCCTGAGGCCGTTACGACAGAGGCCCTGCCGGCGCTGCACCGCCCGTCGCCAACCGGTGGTGGTTCACGGCGCGTGCCGCTCGGCCTGTACCTGCACATTCCGTTCTGCCGGAAGCGGTGCCACTTCTGCTACTTCCGGGTCTACACGAACAAGAACGCGCAGGAGGTGGAGTCATACCTGGACCTGCTTGCGAGCGAGTGGGACCTGTACCGCGGCTGCGACGCGCTGGCCGGACGGCCGCTGGATTTTGTCTACTTTGGCGGCGGGACACCGTCGTTTCTGTCGACGCGGCAACTTGAGCGCCTGGTGAAGCGTCTCACGACGCACACGCCGTGGGCGCAGGCGGAGGAAATCACGTTCGAGTGCGAGCCGGGTACGTTGACCGAAGCCAAACTCTCGGCCATCCGCCAGATGGGCGTGACGCGGTTGAGCCTGGGCGTCGAGAATTTCGACGACACGGTGCTGGAACTGAACGGCCGCGCGCACCGTTCGCCGGAGATAGACCGCGCGTACGCGTTCGCGCGCGCGCTCGGGTTTCCGCAGATCAACATCGACCTCATCGCCGGCATGCTCGGCGAGACCGACGCGAACTGGCGGCGGTGCGTGGAACGGACCCTGGCGCTTGAGCCCGACAGCGTGACCATCTACCAGATGGAGTTGCCGTACAACACCACGATCAGCGCGGACAAGTTGAAGGGCACGGGTCAGTTTGCCCAGGAGGTTGCCAACTGGGACACCAAGCGGCGCTGGGTCGGCGAGGCGTTCGCGGCGCTCGAGGCGGCCGGCTACCACGCCGGCAGCGCGTACACCGTCGTGAAGGATCCGTCGCGCACGACGTTCATCTATCGCGATCGCCTGTGGCAGGGCGCGGACCTGGTCGGGTTGGGCGTCGCGTCGTTCGGCCACGTCAACGGCGTGCACATGCAGAACCTCGACACCTGGGAGAAGTACGGCGCCGCCATTGCGCAGGGCGGCCTGCCGCTCGGCCGGGCGTACCGGCCCACAGGTGACGAACGCCTGATTCGCGAGTTCATTCTCCAGCTCAAACGCGGGTGGATTCGCCCGGCGTATTTCCAGGAGACGTACGGCGTGGACGTGACTGCCCGATTCCGCGAGAGCCTCGATGCGCTTGAGGCGACCGGCGTGTTGGCCATGCGCACGCGGGACCGGCTTGAGCTGACCCGCGACGGCCTGTTGCGGGTGGACACGCTCCTGCCGGGATTCTTCCTTCCGCACCATCGGGATGTGCGGTACACGTGATGACCCAGAACTACGCCGCCATCGTGATCGGCGGCGGTCCGTCGGGTTCGACCGCCGCGGCTTTGCTGGCGCAGCACGGGCACAAGGTGCTGCTCCTGGAACGCGAGCTGATGCCGCGGTACCACATTGGTGAATCCCTGATTCCCTATACGTGGTTCACGCTGAACCGCCTGGGCGTGGTCGACAAGTTGCGTCAGTCGGCGAACCCGAGGAAGTACAGCGTGCAGTTCGTGTCGATCACCGGCAAGGTCTCGCAGCCGTTCTACTTCTTCCAGACGATCAAGCACGAGTGCGCCGTCACCTGGCAGGTGGTGCGCAGCGAGTTCGACGCAATGCTGCTCGACAACGCGTGCGAGAAGGGCGTCCATGTGAGGCAGGGCGTCACCGTGCGCGATGTGCTGATGGAGGGCAGCCGCGTGACGGGTGTGCGCGCGGACGGGCAGGACGGCGCGTGCGGCCTGGAGATTCGCGCGAAGGTGGTGGTGGATGCCTCCGGCCGGGACTCGATGCTGTCGCGCAAGTTCGGGTGGAAGGATCGCGACGCCGACCTGAACAAGATCGCCGTGTGGGGCTACTTCAAGGGGGCCAGGCGGGATCCGGGGGTGGACGAGGGCGCGACCACCGTGGCGTACGTGCCGCACAAGGGATGGTTCTGGTATATCCCCCAGCATTCAGACATCGTGTCGGTCGGCGTCGTGGGGGAACCGGGATACCTCTACCGGGGCACGCGCGACCCGGCCGAGATCTTCGCGCGCGAGGTGGACTCCTGCGCCTGGATTCGCGATCACCTCAAGGGCGGCGCGCAGGTGGAGCCCGTCCGCGTCACCGGCGAGTACTCGTACCACTCGACGCAGATTGCCGGGGACGGTTTCTGCCTGGTGGGCGACGCCTTCGCGTTTCTTGACCCGCTCTTTTCCACGGGGGTGTTCCTCGCGCTCAAGAGCGGGGAGCTGGCGGCCGATGCCATTCATGCGGGCCTGCAGACGGGCGCCGTCTCCGCCCGGCACTTCGACTCGTACCTGCAGCAGCAGCGGCATGCCGTGCGGAGCTTTCGCGCACTGGTCTGCGCGTTCTACGACCAGTCCTTCAGCTTCCGGGAGTTCCTGACGGTCTATCCCCACCTGCACGGCGCCATTGTCGATACCCTGGTGGGGAACGTGTTCAACGACCTCGCGCCGCTGTACGCGGCGCTCGACGAGTTCTCGAGGCGCGCCACCCGCTCCGAGATTGCCGCCACGACCGCGTAACATTACGGGATGGCAGTCGCGTTCCGGTACCCGCGCCGTGTGCAGTTCCACGAAACCGACCTGGCGGGCATCGCCCACTTCAGTTGGTACTTCCGCTATATGGAGGAGGCCGAACACGCGCTGTGGCGATCGCTGGGCATGAGCGTGGCTCCCACGGACGGCGCCGTCGGCTTCCCCCGCGTGGCTGCCTCCTGCGACTTCAAGGCGCCGCTGCGCTTTGAGGAGGAGTTCGAGGTGGTGATTCAGGTGGAGGCCGTCGGACGCCGCTCCATCCGCTATGCCTGCACCTTGGAGAAAGGCGCGCAGATCGTGGCCGTCGGTTCGATGACCTCGGCGAGCGTCACCCGGACGGCCGACGGGCGCGTGACGGCCGTGGATTTGCCCGAGGCCATCGCCGCGCGATTGCGATAGCATGGGGGCAGTCCCGGAGGCCGGAAGGCCGCCGGACGCATGATGTCCGCTCCGGAGTTGTTCACCATCGCCAACCTGGCCGTCCTGCCGGGATGGCTGTTGTTGGCGGTGCTGCCCGCCTGGCGATGGACGCGTGTGCTGTCCGCCTACGTGATTCCCGGCCTGCTGTCCCTGCTGTATCTCTACGCGATGGTCTCGGACGTGGGTTTGAATACCGGCGGCTTCGGGTCCATCGAGCAGGTCGGCCGGATGTTCCAGAACGAGTGGCTGCTGCTGGCGGGCTGGGTGCACTATCTGGCGTTTGACCTCTTCATTGGCGCGTGGCAGGTCCGCGACGCGCAACGCCTGGAGGTGCCACACCTGCTCGTGGTGCCATGCCTCGCCTTGACGTTCGTCGTCGGTCCCCTCGGCCTGTTCACGTACTTCATCGTCCGTGCCGCCGTGGTGCGCAAGTGGCCGGGCGAGGAGCCCCCACGCTCCCATCGCCGGCGCGACTCGGTTCCCCCCGCGCCTCCTCGCCGAAGCGCGTAGCGCGCAGGCGGGCCGTGCCATAATGCCGCGGTCCAAGTCGTAGGGGAGTGCCTGATGACGAACCGGCTCACGCCTGTGCAGTGGTTGATTTGCGCGATTGCCGCCCTCGGCTTCGCGTTCGATATCTACGAACTCCTGATGTTGCCGCTCATCGTGCGGCCGGCGCTGGCGGCGTTGGTGAATGCAGCGCCGGGGACGCCGACCTTCAGCTACTGGGTCGGGTTGCTGTTCTGGATTCCGGCCGTGGCCGGCGGTTTCTTCGGCCTGATCGGCGGGTACCTGACCGATCGATACGGCCGCCGCCGGGTTCTCGTGTGGAGCATCCTGCTCTACGCGTTCTCCGCGCTCGCGGCCGGCTTCAGCACGAACGTGTGGATGTTCCTGTTCTTCCGCTGCACCACGTTCATCGGTGTGTGCGTGGAGTTCGTGGCCGCCGTGGCCTGGGTCGCGGAGCTGTTCTCGGATGCCAGGCAGCGCGAGAAGGTGCTCGGATACACGCAGGCGTTTTCGTCGATCGGCGGTCTACTGGTCACCGGCGCGTATTTTCTCTGTGTGCGGTACGCCGATCTGCTGCCCGCGATCTACGGCCAGCACGACGCGTGGCGCTACACCCTGATGTCGGGCGTCATCCCGGCGCTGCCGCTCATCATCATCCGGCCGTTCCTGCCCGAGTCTCCGGCCTGGGAGGCGAAGCGCGTGGCCGGCACCCTGCGGCGCCCGAGCATCGCCGCCATCTTCAGTCCAGAGCTTCGGCGCACCACGATCGTCACGACCCTGATGTTCGCGTGCGCGTACGGCGCGGCCTTCGGCGCCATCCAGCAGGTGCCTGGCATCGTCCCGGGCCTGCCTGAAGTGCAGGGGCTCGCGCGGCCCGCGCAGCAGGAAGTGATTTCCGCCGTCCAGTCGTACCAGGAGATCGGCGGGCTGGTGGGCCGCTTCGCGCTCGCGGCGCTGGCCCTCGTGATCGTCGGACGCCGCCGGCTGCTCTGGGTGTTCCAGGTGCCCGGGTTGATCGTCGTGCCGCTGGTGTTTCTCATCCCGGCCCGGGAGAACCTCGAGCTGTTCAAGTGGGGCATCTTCCTGGCGGGGCTCTTCACCGTGGCGCAGTTCAGCTTCTGGGGCAACTACCTGCCTCGCGTCTATCCCACGCACCTGCGCGGCACGGGCGAAGCCTTCGCCGCCAACATCGGCGGCCGCATGCTGGGCACGTCGTTCGCGTTCGTGACGACGTCGCTGCTGGCGCCGATCATGGTGGGCGCGCCGCCCCTCCAGCTGGCGAAGGCGGCGACCATCGTCGCGGCCTTCGTGTACGCGGCGGGATTCGCGCTCAGCTTCTTCCTGCCGGAGCCCAAGGGAACCGCGCTGCCCGAATAGGAACCAGCCGTGCTGATTCACATTGCCCGTCCCGTCTTCGTGGCCCTGGTCGCCACGCTGGGGGATTTCATCTGGTTCGAGTACGGCGTGCGGCACACAACGCTGCATGGCGTCGTCCACGGCGCTGTCCTGCTGCTGGCGGTGGGCCTTGTGCTTGGCCACCACACCGGTGCCCTGGTGCGAGGCGCATTCGGTGGCATCGTGGCCGGTGTGGCCGGCGCCCTCGCGTTCTATGCGGTTGTGGGCCTGGCCGGGTACCTCGGCGCGCTTATTGCCGCCTGGGTGCTCATGTGGATGATGCTGGCGGCCGTCGCCGCGTGGCTACGTGGTGACCTGATGAAGCCGCGCCGTTGGGCGGTACCCGGAGTACTCGCGGCGGTGGGCAGCGGCATCACGTTCTATCTCGTCTCTGGGATCTGGACGGATCACCCTGAGGCCCGGAACTATCTCTGGCATCTCGTCGCCTGGACGATCGCGTGGGCGCCAGGCATCTTCGCGCTGACATGGAAAGACATCACCCCATGACCACTCGTTACCTCGGCGCCACGCAGCACGGGGCGTCATGACAAAACACCTCCTGTTCCTCCTCGCGTTGTGCCTGGT
>JANLHE010000357.1 GCA_024653875.1 Acidobacteriota bacterium | reverse complement strand
CGGCCGGGGAACCCGAGCCAGGCGCGCGTCAGGTAATCACCCATCGTCATCCCGAACAGGATGATGAGCCACACGAACCCCGACGCCGCCACCACCTTGGTCAGCGGCGTGTTGTACTTCACGCCCATGAAGAACAGGATGACCAGCGTGGCCTTCACGCCGGCCACCCCCAGTGCGATGGGCGTGTTGAAAGCGCCCAGATCGACGCGCGCCACCACCACCGTGATCACCGTCAAGGCAATCAACGAGAGGAACACCGTGTAGTAAAGGCCCTTGGAACTGATGTGTGACATGGTCGCGCTCTGACTCAGTGATGCTTCCCGATGAGATACAACAGCGGGAACAGGAAAATCCAGACGATGTCGACGAAGTGCCAGTACAGGCCGGACACTTCAACCGGCGCGTAGTACTCCGCGCTGAAGTGGCCCTTCCACGCCTTGCGCAGCATGACCAGCAGGATCCCGATGCCCACGACCATATGGAGCGCGTGGATGCCGGTCATCATGAAGTACAGCGAGAAGTAGAGCTGCTGCGCCGGATCGCGGGTCGGGTCAAAGTGCGCGCCCGGCACCAGGTGATGCTCGAACTTGGCGGCGTACTCGAAGTACTTGATCACCAGGAAGGTGGTGCCGAAGATGAGGGTGAGGATCAGGTTGACGACCTGCCCGATCCGCGATCCGACCTGCGCCGCGCGCACCGCCAGCGCCATCGTCAGCGAGCTCACGATCAGGACCACGGTGTTGGCGCCGCCGAGCACCTCGTTCAGCTCGTGGCTGCCGGCCAGCCACGCGTCCGGATAGAGGTTCCGGTAGAGGATGTAGGCCATGAACAGGCCGCCGAAGAACATGACCTCGGTAACCAGGAACACCCACATGCCCAGGACGGACGCCTCGAGCTGCTGCGCCATGGTGTGGAAGTGGTGCTGCAGCGCGGGGTGATGTTCCTGCGGTGCGTGCCCGTTCGCGTCGATATGTGCCACGTTATTTCTCCCCCGCCTTCCGCGCGCGACCGGCGTAGTTGTACGCGTCCTCGGTCACGATGGGGTCGGTTTCAAAATTCAGCGTGATCGGCGGCGACGGAATCTCCCACTCCAGGCCCGTCGCGCCCCACGGATTCGCGGGCGCGTTGCGCGGCTTGAAGAGCGAGGCCACCAGGTAGAAGAGGATCAGCAGGTAGCCGGTGCCCAGCACCGCGGCGCCACTCGTGGACAACACGTTGAGGATCTGGAACTCTTCGGGATAGGCGTGGTACCGGCGCGGCATGCCCAGGTAGCCCAGCACGAACTGCGGGAAAAACGTCAGGTTGAAGCCGACGAACACCAGCACCGCGGAGATCTTGCCGGCGACTTCCGGGTACATCCGGCCGGTCATCTTGGGCCACCAGAAGTGGATGCCGCCCAGGAAGGCCATCACGCCGCCGCCCACCATGATGTAGTGGAAGTGCGCGACCACGAAGTAGGTGTCGTGCAGGTGCACGTCCAGCCCCATCGAGCCGAGGAACAGGCCGGTCAGGCCGCCGATGAGGAACAGGCCCATGAAGCCGATGACCCAATACGTCGGCGAGTCCCACGTGATCGACCCCTTGTACAAGGTGGCCGTCCAGTTGAACGTCTTTACGGCCGACGGCACGGCGACGATCATCGTGATGATCGAGAACACCAGGCCGGCGTAAATGGACTGGCTGCTCACGAACATGTGGTGGCCCCAGACCAGGAAGCCGATGATCGCGATCGCCAGGCTCGAATACGCCACGAAGCTGTAGCCGAAGATCTGCTTGCGCGACACGGCCGCCACCAGCTCGGAGATGACGCCCATGCCCGGCAGGATCATGATGTACACGGCCGGGTGCGAGTAGAACCAGAACAGGTGCTGGAAGAGCACCGGGTCGCCGCCCATGCGCGGATCGAAGATCGCAAACCCCAGCGCGCGCTCCGCGCCGACGAGCAGAATCGTGATGGCCACCACCGGGGTGCCCAGGATCATCACCAGGCTCGTCGCGTAATTCGCCCAGAGGAACAGCGGCATCCGGAACCAGGTCAGGCCGGGCGCCCGCATCCGGTGAATCGTGACGATGAAGTTGAAACCGGTCAGGATGGACGAAAAACCGGCGATGAAGACGCCCAGGGCGGCGATCGTCACGTTGGTGTTCGACGCCATCGAGCTGTAGGGCGTGTAGAACGTCCACCCGGTGTCCACACCGCCCAGGGCGACGGCCGCCAGCGTCAGCGTGGCCCCGATGAGGTACAGGTACCAGCTCAGCAGGTTGATGCGCGGGAAGGCCAGGTCCTTGGCGCCGCACATGATGGGAACCAGGAAGTTCCCCAGCGTGGCCGGAATGGACGGGATCAGGAAGAAGAAGATCATCACCACGCCGTGCAGCGTGAAGACTTTGTTGTACAGGTCGGCCGAGAACAGATCGCCTTCCGGCGTCAACAGCTCCACGCGGATGCTCGCGGCGAACAGCGCGCCGATCACGAAGAACACCGTGATCGAGATCAAGTACAGGAGCGCGATCCGCTTGTGGTCCTTGGTCAGCAACCACGACGCAACGCCGTGCGGGGCGTCCAGATAACTGTTTGGTTCTTTCACAGCCTGATTCATAACGATCCCTGCGCCTTACTGTCCGCCCCGGGGGGCCGCTGCGGCCGGTGCCGTCGCCGGCGCGGCGACCTTCAGCGTCTTGATGTAGGCAATGAGCTGGAGAAGATTCTCCTCGCTCACCGTGCCCTGGAATGTCGGCATGATCGGCTGGTAATTGCGCACGACCTTCGCCTGTGGATTCATGATGGATTCGCGCAGGTAGTTCTCGTCCGCCACCACCTGGCGGCCATCCTGCAGATCAACGGTCGACCCGAAGACGCCGGTCAGAATCGGCCCGCGGCCCGACGAGTCCGTCTTGTGGCAGGTGATGCACGCAAGTTGGGTGAACAGCTTCTCGCCGTTCTCCACCGCCGTGCCTGTCGACCGCCCGCCGGCGAGCCACGCCTCGTAGTCATTCGGCTCCATGACGATGACCTGGCCCACCATTCCCGAGTGTTGAGTTCCGCAGTACTCGGCGCAGAAGATGTGGTACGAGCCGGTCTTGGTCGCCGTGAACCACATCGTCGTCAACTTGCCGGGCACCGCGTCCATCTTCACGCGGAACGCCGGGATGTAATAGTCGTGGAGCACGTCCTCCGACCCGAGCGTGATGCGGACCGGACGGCCCACCGGCACGTGCAGCTCGTTGATTTCTCGCACGCCTTCCGGGTGCTGCACCTTCCACATCCACTGCTTGCCGACCACGAAGATCTCCATGGCGTCGGCGGGCGGGCGGGCGATGCGGAAGTAGAGGTCCGCGCCCCAGAAGAACATCACCATCGCCAGGATGAACGGAATCACCGTCCAGAGCAGCTCGAGGGCGATCGAACCGTGGATGTCGTGGCCCACCTCGTCGGCGTGCGTCCGGCGGTACCTGAGGGCGAAGTACACCACCAGCGCGGAGACCAGCACGGCAAAGAACGAGCTGACCGCGAGGATGAAGAAATACAACAGGTCCACGTCGCTCGCGATGGAGGACGCGGCCTGCGGGAACAGAGGAAAAGTGCTCTGCATTTACCGAGTACCCGTTGCGGTGGAGGCGACCGCCCTGCGCTGCCGGCGCTCGCGCCGCAGGTGAATGAACAAGAACGCCCCGAGACCGGCCAACGTGAGCACGCCGGCCAGGCGGACAATTGTCATGATGGCCAGGCTGTACTTGCCCGTGGAGGGGTCGTAGTGAAAGCAGTACAGGAGCGCCTGATCCGTCAGCGTGCCGATTTTCCCGTCGCCCGCCGAAACCACGGCGAAGCGGAAGTCCATCGGCGCGAACTCCACGCCGTAGAGATACTTCGACACATGTCCTTGCGGCGTCAGGACCGTGACGGCCGCTGGGTGCGCGTACTGGTCGATCGTTTCGTCGTACGCGTACCGGAAGCCGACCGCGTCGGCCAGCCGGTCAATCGCCGGCTGGCGCCCGGTGAGGAAGTGGATCCCGGTGTCGGCCGTCGGCCGCTGATAGTGCTTCAGGTAGGAGGCCTTCTTGGCCTTCGCC
>JANLHE010000353.1 GCA_024653875.1 Acidobacteriota bacterium | reverse complement strand
TTGATGAATGCCCTGATCTCATCGGCCATTGCAAGTAGCTTCGTCCACTGTTCCTTGTACAGAGTCACGGGGAACCGGCCCAGGCCGTAGACCGACACGCCGCCCTTTTCGCTGACCTTCAGGCTGACACTGCGACCACGTTGGCCCTTCAGTTGCTCGTTTTCGGCTTTGAGCCGCTCCAGTTCCGCTTTCAAGTCTTCGTCTGACATCTGGCTTCCTCGATTCAAGGGCGGTGCTGGGCGTGATGTCGACCGCCGCCGTGATTGTATCCTCCGCGCGCCAGCGATGGTTGGCTCAGTGCGGCCGTTGACGCCCTACCTCGGCCCTGGCGTCAGGTGCTCCAGGAAGTACCGCGCGATGAGCCGGTAGACGTGCACCGTCGTGCCCGGCCCTTCCGCGATCGCGTGCGTCCGGTTCGGGTAGACCATGGTGTCGAACGGCTTGCCCAACTCGATGAGGCGGTTGATAAGCCGCTCGGTGCCCTGGTAGTGGACGTTGTCATCGCCGGACCCATGGACCACGAGCAGGCGGCCCTTCAGTCCCTCGGCGAAATTGATCGGCGACCCGATGCGGTAGCCCTCGACGTTCTCCTGCGGCAGGCCCATGTACCGTTCCTGGTAAATCGTGTCGTAAAGCCGCTGGTCCGGCACCGGCGCCACCGACACGCCCACGTGAAAAACGTCGGGGAACCGGAACATCATGTTGAGCGTGTTGGACCCACCGCCGCTCCACCCCCACACGCCGACACGACTGGCATCGATGTACGAATGACGGGACGCGAGCGCCCGCACGGCCGTTGCCTGGTCCTTCGATGACAGGTCGCCCACCGTGCCGTAGACGGACTTGCGCCACGCGGCACCCTTTGGCGCAGGCGTGCCGCGATTGTCAACGCTGACCACGACGTAGCCCGCGTCGGCCAAGGCGCGATGAAACAGCATGCGTCCACCACCCCAGCGATCGGTCACGGTCTGGCTGGCAGGCTCCCCGTAGACGAACACGATGACCGGATACCGCCTGGACGGGTCGAACGTTGAGGGCTTCAGCATCCATCCGTCGAGTGAGCTACCGCCGACGTCCACCGTGAAGAACTCGACGGGGCGCACGAGCAACGGCGCCACCTTCGCCGTGAGCGATGACGCATCCGTCAGTGATCGCAACGATTGGTGCGCGGGCAGCGCCACGACATCGGTGGTGGCCGGACGGTCGAATCGTGAATACGTGTGGAACGCCATGCGCCCACCCGGTGCGATGTCGTAGGCGTGTGTGCCGGCTTGATCGGCAGGCGTGACCCGCTCGGGGACGCCGCTCCCGTCGAGCCTCGACCTGTACAGGTACACCTGCGTGGCGTTCAGCGGCGAGGCGGTGAAGTAGAGCCACCCTTGCGCCTCGTCGACGCCCGCGACCGCGATGACGTCCGCATCGAAGCGGGTGATCAGTCGGGCGTCGCCCCCATCGCGCGGCACGCGGACGACGTGTCGCCAGCCGTCACGTTCAGTAATCCAGAGAAACGACGAGCCGCGATCCAGCCACTGCACCTCCTCCACAAGGTCCACCCAGGTGTTCGACTCGTCGCGGAACACGCGGCGCACGTCTCCGCTTGCGGCCTCGCCCATGAGGAAGTCATTCTGGTTCTGGAGCCGGTTCAACTGTTGAATGGCCACGGTGCCGGCATCGATCCACTCAAGGCGCGCCAGGTAAGTATTGCGAGGATCGCCGGGCGTCCTGATCCAGCGTGTGTCGCCACCCTCAGCGGCGACCACGCCGATGCGCACCGCGGAATTGGTGGTGCCCGCCTTGGGATAGGGAATGCGCGTGATGACGGGATAGAGCGTGTCGGTGGTGTTGATGAGCGAGAAACTCCCAACCCCCGTGCTGTCGAACTGCCAGTATGCGATGTGCCGCCCATCCGGGCTCCAGCGGAAGGAGTCCCGCACGCCGAGCTCTTCCTCGTACACCCAGTCTGACGTTCCATTGATTGTTGTCTCCGACCCGTCGGTCGTCAGGGGCGTAATCCTCCCGTCATCGAGCCGCTCGACGTAGATGTTGTTGCCGCGGACGTAGGCCGCCCGCGTACCGTCTGGTGAGAACTTGGCAAACATCAGCGACGCCTCCGGCGCACCGCCGCCCAATTGCCTCAGGCGGCCATCGTCGAGCGTGAGCACCCAGTAGTCTCCACGGGTGTTATCGCGCCACACCTTCCGGGTGTTGGTGAAGACAAGCAGCCGTTTGCCGTCCGCTGACCACACGTAATCGCTGATGTCGAGCGGTGCGACCGCGCCCTGGGGCACAAGGCGCGATGCGGGCACAAGGATGCTGCGCGCGCCCGTGGCCGCGTCATAGCGCACAATCTCCCGGCCGGTCGCGGGAGGCACCGCGGGTTCGACGATCGCGTAGGCGGTGCCGTCGGGAAGCCATCGCGCCGGACCAAACCGTCGAGGCGCATATTCGTTGTGCTGGAAGATCCGGTCGATCTGATCGAAGAGGGCTTGCGCGCGCGCGTCCTGGCGCGCCTGCGCCGCCACGCCGCCCACGAGGACCAGTACGGCGGTCCACGCCAACGCCTGCCGTGACTGTCTTATTAATCGTTGCATGCAAAGAGGATAAGCGAATTGTGGCGTTGTAGTCGGCCACAGCCGCCGGTCCTCGGGTACCCTGTCGGCATGGCTCTGATCTCCCGCATCCGGCTGCAGACGATCCGCCCGCAGGTTGTGCTGCTGGCGGTTGTGATGGCCTCCCCGGCGTTCGCGCAACAGAAGCCCGCTCCCAAGCCCACGTTCTACACGACGCCGTTGTCCGTCGACCAGATGTCCGGGAAACAGGCCGTGGTGGAGACGTCGAAGGGGACATTCATCTTCGAGTTGCTGCCCAAGGCCGCGCCCAACCACGTGGGCTTCTTCATGAAGCAGGCCAGTGAAGGCGCGTATGCCGGCACCACGTTTCACCGGCTGATCAAGTACGGCATCATCCAGGGCGGCGATCCGCTCTCGAAGGACCCGGCCAAGTCCGCGCAGTACGGCACGGGCGGTATGAATCTGTTGAAGCGCGAACTGAGTCAGGAAACCCACACGATCGGCACTGTCAGCGCGGTGCTCGCGCCGGG
>JANLHE010000348.1 GCA_024653875.1 Acidobacteriota bacterium | reverse complement strand
ATCTTCCCGCCCTTCACGCCGCCACCCAGCAGCAGCATCGCGTTGCCGTGCCCGTGGTCGGTGCCGCGCGCGCCGTTTTCCGCCACCGTCCGCCCGAACTCCGACATCGTCAGCACCATGACGTCGGCCATCCGGTCGCCGAGGTCCTGCGCGAACGCGGCAATGCCGCCGGCGAAGTCGTCGAGCCGGTTGGCGATCTGCGGCCCTTCGTTGGCGTGGTGATCCCAGTTGCCGGACTCGGCGAACGCCACCTCAAGCCCCATGTCGGCCCGGATGAGCTGCGCGATCTGCTTGAGCGCCTGTCCGTAGCTGCTGTTTGGATACACCGCGCCGTTGGCCGGCGCGTACTTCGCCAGGTCGACGGACTTGAGCTGGTTCACGGCGTCAAAGGCTTCTTTGCCCGTGGGCGTGAGCATCGAGTCGGCGGCCGCCGCGTACTGGGCCTCGAATGACGACTGCATCATGTCGCCGCGGTCGCCTGCCCGCAGGCCGAAGCGGCCGAGCTGGTCAATCGCCAGCGCCGGCGCCGCACCCTGCAGCGCCCGCGGCAACTGCTGCGTGAGCGACACCGCGCGGAAGGCGCTGGCCTCCTCGTGCTCGCGCGCATGAAGATACCGGTTGAGCCAGCCGTCGCGCGTGCTCTTCAGGCCCGGCGTGCCGCTCTCCATGTAGTCCTGCGCGTCGAAGTGCGACCGCGTGGGATCGTTCGAGCCGGCGGCGTTGACGATGGCCAGCTCGCCACGCGTGAAGTACGGCTCGAGCGACGCCATGCGCGGGTGCAGGCCGAAGAACCCGTCCAGATCGACCGCGCCCCCTGCGGCGCCAGGCTTGGGAATCGCAATCGACGGCCGCGACTGGTAATACGCCTTGTCGCCAAACGGCACGATCATGTTCAGGCCATCAACCGCGCCGCGCTGGAACACCGTCACCAGCACCTTGCGCCTGGCCCGGGCCGCCTCCGCCGCGCGCGTGAAGAATGCCGGCGCAAACCCGAGGCTCAGCAGTGCCACGCTGCCGTTTTTGAGGAAGATGCGTCTGGTCATCATGGTGCGTCCTTCTGCCAACTGGCGCGGCTAAAGCCACGCCCTTGTACCGTCTCTACCGTCTTTGGAACTCCGGCGAACCAAGCGTCAACGCCAGCAACTGTTGAGGCGACTCCGCCTTGGCCAGCGTGTCCCGCGTGGCGTCCGAGACGGTGCCCAGCAGCAAATTCTCGACCAGCGCGTTGCGGCTGGCCTCGCTGGTGTCGGCCGCCAGGTCGCGCACGGTGACGCGCACGCCGCGGAGCTGGCCGCTTGCCAGTTGCACGGCAAAGTTCAGGCGACCGAGCAGCGCGCCCGTGTTCACCCAGTCCATCGCCGTGTCGCCCCAGCCGGTCGGCGGCTGCGCTCCGTAAAGCGGCATCCCCAGCGTACGCAGCGCCTGCACCAGTTGCTGCGGGTTGTTGACGGCGGCACTGGACGCCCGCACGGCGGACGCCACGAACTCGAGCGGCGTCTTGACCTTGGCCCGGCGTGCCTCTGCCGAGAAGAACTCCGGTGAGGTGATGATGCTGCGCGTCATCTCGCGAAGGTCGCCCTTTGTCTCCAGAAAAACCCTGGCCGCGCGTTCCACAACCGACGCGGGCGGCTCATCCGACACCAGCCGTCGCGCGAGCTTGGCCGCGAGGAACTTCGCCGTCGACGGGTGCGTGGCCAGCAGATCCAGGACCGCTTCGCCGTCGCGCTTGCCGCCCGCCTTGATCGTGGCGCCGAGCACCACCTTCGGATCGTTGTCGTGTATCGCCGCGTTGAACTGGAACGTGCCGCCGTCGCGGGGCTGGGTGATCGTCCACCCCGTGAACGCCCGCGCCACCGCCACCACGTCGTTCTGCGTGTAGCCGGCATCGACGCCGATCGTGTGGAGTTCCATCAGTTCCCGCGCGTAGTTTTCATTGAGCCCGCGGTTGCGCTGTTGCTGCATCCGCTGCATCTGTTCCTCGGTGGGCGCCCGCGCGGCACCCCGGCCCCGGGCGGCGGCCTGGCGTTGACGGGCGAGCTGTTCGTCGGCCTGGCGCTGCGCGGCTTTGGGATCCACGTTCTGGAAGTTGTCGAGATAGAAGAGCATCGCCGGGCTCTCGGCCACCGCGCCCAGCATGTCGCGGAAGTTGCCCAGCACATACGGGCGGATGGCGTCGCGCTCGTACTCCGTCAGATAGACGCGCGTCTGGCCCTTGCCTGAAAACACGTTGAAGTGGTTGAACCAGAAGTCCACCAGGACCTCCTCAAGCTGGCGCTCCGACGAAATCGCGCGCACGATGCGCGCCTGCATCAGGTCCTGCAGAACCTGTTGTTCCTTCTGCCGCGCGGCCCGGAGTTCGGGCGACTGGTTGCGCTCCCCGGCCGTTGCGGCGGCTGCCCGGCCATCATCGGGTCCACCGCCCGCTGTTCTGCCCGGCGCAACGCCTCGGCCGGCCCGTAGTAGTCGCGGGCGATCTCTTTAGTCGAGAGGTTGATCGTCGGAAATGCCGCGAGCTTCGCCTGGAGCGCCACATCCGCGATCCGCTCGGGATGCAACTGCCCGTCGATGTAGGCCGCCAGCGTCATCTGCTGCACGCGGGCGATGTCGCCCTGGCGCGGACCGTAGGCCAGGCGACTGAGCACGTGGGCCACCGTGGCGGTGTCGGCCGCGGCGGGAACCGCTCCCGGCGCCTTTTGAGTCTCGGTTCGA
>JANLHE010000347.1 GCA_024653875.1 Acidobacteriota bacterium | reverse complement strand
TCCACCTCGTCCAGAGTCGTGTAGACGTTCGGCGTGATGCGCACGCCCGCGTATTCCATCGCGGCGCCAGCACCCACCGTGATGGGCGTCGCGATGATGCGGCGCTCCGACCACAGTTTCGAGACGATGTCGCCCGGGGGCGTGCCCTTGATGCCAACGGTGCCGATGGCACAGGAGAGCGCGGGGTCCAGGCTGGTGTGCAGTTCGATGCGGTCCAGTTTGGTGAGTTCCGTCGCCCAGCGCGCTTTCAGGTACTGCAGTCGCGCGGCCTTCCGCTCGATGCCGATGCCGCGATGGAAGACCAGCGCTTCGGCAATCGCGTTGTGGTTGGCGGCCGGATGCGTGCCGATTTCCTCGAACTTGCGAATGTTCTTCACCTGGCCGGCTCCGGCCGGCTGCAGCGCCCACGTCTTCTCGATGCGATCCGGGCGGACATAGAACAACCCGGTGCCGATCGGCGCCAGCAGCCACTTGTGCAGGCTGGCCCCGTAATAGTCGCAGTCAAAGTCCGTGATCTTGAACGGGAAGTGCGCGTAGGCATGGGCGCCATCCACGATGGTGAGGATGCCGCGCTTGCGAGCCGCCTCGCAAATCTCCTTCGCCGGGAAGATATGGCCCGTGAGATTGCTGATGTGCATGAAGTGCAGGACTTTGGTGGCCGGCGTGATCGCGCGCTCGAACCGCTGGACCAGATCGGACTGCGACGGCGGCACCGGGAAGGAGATCTTCGTGAGCTTGATCCCGTCGCGGGCCACCCGCTGCTCCCAGGTCTGCATCATCCGGCCGTAGTCCTGGTTGGTGGTCAGCACTTCGTCGCCGGGCTTGAGGTCGATGCCTAGTTGCGCGGTCTGCAGGGACTCGCTCGCGTTGCGCGTGATCGCGATGGTCTCCGGATCGGCGCCGATGTCGCGCGCCAGTTCGCGGCGCACGCTCTCGATGTTCGGCTCCAGCACCTGCCACATGTGGTAGACCGGCGATTGATTCGAGATGTCGAGGTAGCGCTTGAGCGCCTCGTGCACCACCCGTGGACTGGGGCACACGCCGCCGTTGTTGAGGTTGATGATCGTGCGGTCGAGCGTGAAGCTCGCCTGGACCTCGCGCCAGAAGTCTTCGTCTCGCGCGATGTCCGCGAGGGGGCGGCCCGCCTGCGAGGCACCCGCCTCCAGCATGCGGGCGAGACCGTCGGCGTTAAAGGTCGCCAGTGCGGCGCCGGTCGCCGTGCTGGTCCGGTGCAGGAACTGTCTTCGAGTCCACATCGCGATCTCCCTTGTTCTGGCCGAAATTCCCGCGAATCATAGCCCGGAAAGTGGCACAATGGGCAGCAATCAGGGGGGCGCGGTGAACGGACTTGGTCTGGTGGCGCTGCGGTTGGCTCTGGCCGCCGTGTTCGTCGCACACGGAGCAAACAAGCTGTTCGGCCTGTGGGCCGGCCCCGGGATAGGTGTGGGCGGGCTCGATTTGACCGCGCAGTTCTTCTCAGCCGTCAGCCTGACCCCTGCTTTTCCCCTCGCGGTCCTGGTTGGAATTCTCGAAACCCTGGGTGGCGCGCTTCTCGCGGTCGGCTGGTTCACACGCATCGTCGCACCCGTCCTGACGATCGTCATGGGCGTCGCCGTCTGGAAGGTGCACGCGGCCAACGGGTTCTTCCTCAACTGGACGGGCGCGGCCGATCGCGGCCAGGGGTACGAGTACAGCGTGATGCTCGTCGGCGCCCTCGTGTGCCTGAC
>JANLHE010000338.1 GCA_024653875.1 Acidobacteriota bacterium | reverse complement strand
GCCCGGGGCGACATCGCTGAACAGGTAGTCCGTCTCGGGGAGCAGGCGCGTCCACGCCTGTCCGTACGCCGCCGCGACGGGATGCGCCGCCGCGTACTGATCGACGGCCGGCCACGCGGTGGTGGTGTACGCCGTTGACGTGGCCCAGGTGCCGTCGTCTTCCTCCCAGATCGCATAGGTCGTCGGGCTGGCATGCCCCGCCAGCGTCAGCGCCGACCGTGCCTTGAGCGACAGGCCCACCGCCGTCGGAGGGCGCGCCGCCTGAATCCGCAGCTCGTCGGTGAACGTCTGGGCTTTAAGGTAGCCGGGGCCGTGTTTCTCCACGCCCTTGCGCCCGCCAAACGGCACGGACGCCAGCGAGGCGTCTTCGGTGCAGGTGACGTTCTTGCGAAGTTGGCGGCTGTACCAGCCGTTCGCGATCATGCCGTGCGTCGACGGGAAGGTGCCGGTGGAAATCGTCGCGTGCCCGGTGCAGGTTAGCGTCACCGAATAGGGATACCGCGCCAGCGGGAACGACGCGCCCGTATCGATCAGCCGCCGGAGCCCCTTGCTCCACTGGTGGCCGTAAAGCTCGATGTAGTCGGCGCGCATCTGATCCACCACGATCATCACCACCAGGCGGGGCCGTTCACGCGACGGGTCCGCGGGCGCCTGCGCCGTGAGGCCGCGCGTGGCGACGAGGGCCGCTGCCATCGCGACACCCGCCACAGTGACCGCCATTCGCCGGAAGTGAGTTGTCATCGTCAGTCCGCCTTCCTGATTGCCACGAAGCATAACGCCGCAATGTAAACGTCGTATAGCGCGCTGCCCGCCAGCCACCACCAGGGGATGAAGTCCACGACGATGAGCGCCGGCCGGTGCGCCCAGACAAACAACGCGTGCAGGATGAACAACGCGCCGGCGGCCAGCAGCGCCTCGCGGGGTTCGCGGCGCAGCACCAGCAGGCTCAGGGCGATGGTGGCCAGTCCGACGATGACCTCGAGCGCCGCCCCGGGTGCGGCGGACGCCGCCACGGCCAGACCGAGCGAGACCGCGCCGGATGCCGCCAGCAAAAGCGCCGCCCACTGGGACAGGTACAGCTGATCGACCAGTTTCTGGTGTGGCGCGCGGTCGGGCCGCGTCAGCCGCCAGACAAACGTCGTGAGCACCACCGCGGAAAGGATGGCCGCGGTCAGCAGGACGCGGGCGGTCTCAGTCACGGATTCCAATATACTTGGCCCGGAATGCGAGCGATCGACATCATCCGCACAAAACGTGACGGCCAGGCGCTGACCCGCGAGGCGATCGACGCGTTTGTGCAGGGTGTCACGGATGGATCCTGGCCCGACTACCAGGTCACGGCCTTCCTCATGGCGGTATTCCTGCGGGGCATGACCCTGGACGAGGCCGCCGCGCTGACGGAGGCCATGGTCGCGTCCGGGGTGCGGCTGGACTGGTCCGACCTGCTCGGCCCGGGACACGGGGCCACGCCCGTCGACAAACACTCCACGGGCGGGGTCGGAGACAAGACGTCACTGATTCTGGCGCCCCTGGCGGCCGCCTGCGGGGCCCTTGTGCCGATGATGTCCGGCCGCGGGCTGGGACATACCGGCGGCACCCTCGACAAGCTGGCGGCCATTCCCGGGTTTCGCACCGATCTGTCCGTG
>JANLHE010000330.1 GCA_024653875.1 Acidobacteriota bacterium | reverse complement strand
GGACCTCAGGACCTCAGGACCTCAGGACCTCAGGACCTCAGGACCTCGAAATTGGCGGAAGCTCGTGGGAGTCGAACCCACCCTTCCCGCCGGAGGCGGGGAGCGGCCGGTTTTGAAGACCGGGAGGGCCACCGGGCCCCGGGAGCTTCCAGACGGACAGCGTATCAGGCGCCGAGGCCGAGCCAGTAGGCGACGAGTTTGGGGAACTCGTAGAACGTCGCGCGGAACCACGCGCGATCGGTCCACCACCACGTCCCGTTGAAGTCGTCGAAGGGCGCGTCCCGCACCACCACCCGCACGCCGTCGCCCAGCACGCGCTCGAAGGCGTGGCCGGCCCGGCGCGTGGCCGGGCGGCTTGTGATGATGATGAGGGCGCGCCAGCCGCTGGCGCGTGCGCGGCCGGCAATGGCTTCGGCCTCCTGCGCGGTGTTGTCCACGGCGCCCGGCAGGACTTCGACCGCGGTGGCGGGCAGGCCCATCTGCCCGACCATGACGTCGCGCGCGATGTCGACTTCCGACGGCACGTGAATACCCCGCGCGGCCAACAGGCGCTGACCGGACTCCTGGCCGCCTGGACTGAGGAGGATGAGAGGGGCGTGACCCGCGTTGTACAGCTCTACCGCTTCGAGCCAGCGATCGACGCGAGATCCCCCGAGGACGTAGATGGCGTCTGCGTGGGCCGGGGGATCCACGCGGACGATGAGGCGGCCCGCGAAAACGAACGTCGCGGCCCCGAGCAAGAACCCGGAGCCGATGACGAACCGCCGTAACAACGTGCTACTCGTCGAGCAGCCGCACTTCGCCCGCCCGCGGGCCCTTGGGGGAGTCTTCGACGATGAACTCGACGCGCTGACCTTCCCGAAGAAGCTCGAACACGGCGCCGCGAATGGCCGACCTGTGGAAGAAGTGCTCCACGCCGCCTTCGTCCCGAATAAACCCAAAACCCTTATCGATCAACAAACGTGCAATCGTGCCATTCGGCATGACTGTTCCTCCGAGGGGTGCGGAAGACACCCCCAACAGCTTTCGTGAAGTGAATCCCGGCCAGTCTAGGCATGGGATTGGCCATTAGTCAATGCGCCAATTGCCTCATTAACGATTGATAACTATAATGAGGAACTCAATCGTGGGCCTGTGGCGCAGCTGGGAGCGCGCCTGGATGGCATTCAGGAGGTCACCGGTTCGATCCCGGTCAGGTCCACCAACTTTCCCACCCCTCCACCTCTCTTCAGGCCGCCGGTGCCTGCCGCGGCCGATGCCTCGAACGCCTCCGGGAATGACAATCTTCATGACCGGTCGACGAACCGGCCGCGAAACTCCGGACGGGGCACCGGGCACTGTTCGTGGCGGCCAAACAGGCGATAGCGGTGACGGGCAATGACACCGTAGGCCCAGTCCCGGATCACGGCCGGTACCACGCGCAACGCGATGGCCGCCTTCCACGGCCACCCCAGCGTGCCGGCGACGAAGAGCGCGGCGTTGCTTCGGCTGAGCATCCGCGCCCGGCTCGATCGGTAGTCCGCGACCACATAGAACGTTGTCAGTTCGCGCGGGTCGCCGCCGAACCGCCGTACCATCGCCAGGCCGGTGGCGCCTTGCAGGGCGGCGAACGCGAAGACGGCCCGGTGATCGCGCGCGAGCAGGAACTGCACCAGGCGGTTGCAGAGCCCGCACACGCCGTCGTACAGCACAAGGTGCGTGGCGTCTGCGGGCGTGGGGTCTTGCGCTGGTGCGACTGCCATGGTCTAATATTAGTGAACATGTTTACTAAAAATGTCAAGCTGCGGAAACGCGGCCGCCCTCCAGGGCAGACGCCGCAGGGGGCAGCGGCCAGGAACCACCTGTACACCACCGCCCTTCAGCTCATCGCCGCCCGCGGGTATGACGCGACCACGCTCCGGGAGATCGCGGCGACCGCGGGTGTGAGCGTGGGCCTGTTGTATCGCTACTTCCCCAGCAAACAGGCCATCGTCATAGCGCTGTACGACGAGTTGTCGGCGGAGTACGCGCGGCAAGCCGAGGCGATGCCGGCCGGGAAGTGGCGCGATCGGTTCATCTTCGCGCTCCGCACCAGTCTCCGGGTGCTCGCGCCGCACCAGGTAGCGCTGCGGGCGCTGACGCCAGCGCTCGTCGGCGATCCGGACGAAGGAATCTTCTCGGACAGCACGGCGTTCTCACGGATTCGAGTGCAGAAGGTCTTCGAGGACGCGGTGACGGGCGCCGGCGATGCGCCCACGCGGCCGTTGGCAGGCGCCCTTGGCCGGGTGCTGTACCTCATTCACCTGGCCGTGCTGCTGTGGTGGCTGCTGGACAAGAGCACGAACCAGCGCGCGACCACCGCGCTCATCGCGCTCACGCGGCAGTTGTTGCCGTCGGCGGCCCTGACGTTGCGCGTGCCGCCGGTCCGGAGATTCGTGATCGCGGTTGACGAGCTGGTTCGCGAGGCGCTTGTCGGCAATCCTGCCTCGGCCTGAGCGATGGAGGGCACGGGCTTCAGCCCGTGCCGCACGTCCCGGGCTGAAGCCCGGGACCTCCGTACTCAGGCTGAAAAGTGCCTTAGTACTCCGAGAACATGCGCTGGATTGCCGCGCCGTCGGTGGTGGTCGCGATGGCGAGCATCAGCAGGATGCGCGCCTTGATGGGTTCCAGGTCGTCGCCCGCGATGCGGTAGATCGGGCCGGCGGCGCCGCGGCCGCCGCCACCGCGCCCGCCGGCGCCGCCGCCTCTGACGGCGATGCGTCCGCTGCCGGTGCGGGTGGTGGTGACCACGAACACGTTCTTGCCGACCGCGTAGGCGATGCCCGCGCCCTGCGTGCCGCTGGTCGCGCCGGCGCCCGCGGTCGCCAGGATGACGCCCTTCGCGCCGGCGTCCACCACGGCGTTGATGACATCACCTGTCGCGCCCTGATAGGTCATGATCACATCCACGCGCGGCAGTGCCTTGATCGCGGTGACGTCGAACTCGCTGGCGGCTGAATGCCGGCGCAGGGGCTTCCGGTAGTAGGTGACGCCGCTGCCGTCCACCACGCCGAGCACGCCGTAGCGGCCGGACCCGAAGGTGTCGAGGCTCAGCGCGTCGTTCTTGGTGACATCGCGGGCCGAGTTGATTTCATCGTTGAGCACGACCATGGCGCCCATCCCGCGCGATTGCGGATGCGCGGCGGTCAGGAACGCGTCCTCCAGGTTCGCGGCGCCCTCGTAGCCAAGCGTGCTGGGGTTGCGCATCGAGCCGACGACCACCACCGGGCGCTCATCACGTACCGTGAGATGCAGGAAGTAGGCGAGCTCCTCGAGCGTGTCCGTGCCGCTGGTGACGACCACGCCGGCCAGGTCGCGGTCGCTCGCGAAGCGCGCGTTGATGCGCCGCGCCAGATCCAGCCATTGGTCCAGCGTCAACGCCGAACTCGAGGTGTTGGCGAACTGTTCGCCCGCCGCGCTGACGCGGCGGGCCAGGCCCGGAATCGAGGCGATCAGCTCGTCCACCGTCAGCCGGCCGCCCACCTTGTTCGAGATGGTGCCGCCGGTGGCGAACAGGAAGACCTTGGGTAACGGGGCCGCCTGCGTGGCAGGTGCCGGGGCCTGCGCGGCGGGCGCAGTCGCCTGGATCGTGGAGGCCGGGACCGGCGCAGGGCCGGCCAGGAACAGCGCAAGGGCCGAAAGCCCTCCAAACAGGCGGCGAGTCATAGGGGTAACTCTACTTCGCGCGCGACACTCTCGCCAGCCATCCGCTCAACGACTGCGCCGCCGCGTCCGGAGTGGTGCCGTAGAACGGCATCAGCGCCGCCCGGCCGCCCGGCAGACACGCGATTTGCGCCCGCCACCGGTCCCGTCCCACCGCGGACACGTCGATCACATACGCCCTGCCGTTAATCGTTTCCTTGAATCGGACGAGCGTGGAAGAAGTGGTTACAGTGGTCACGGCAGCGCGTCGATTGTTGCGGACCCTGACCAACCGCGCAAGCGAAGCGCCGTACGAATCTGCACCGGCGCGCAGCGCCCCTCTGATTTGTCTCAGCAAAACCGGCGGCTATTTCTTTGCGTCGACAGAACGTCCACAGGCCTTCCACGTTTCATGCACAGCTTTTCCACAGCACGCCCGTTCGCGGCCCGGTGGACCTGATGGACAATACCTTCATGTTGCCAACCGGGCGCTGGCTCTGGGTCCCGATGGCGCTGGTGTGCGTCGCCGGAGTGACCGCCCGCGCGTGGGCGCAGCCGTCCCTGGAGACGTTCCGGATTTTCCTGCGTGATGGCCGTGTCCTGGCCAGTTATGGCGAGTTCGCCCGCGTCGACGATGACCTGGTGTTCGTGGTGACGCAGGGCCAACGCGGCGGCGTCGAGACGCACGACCTGATTACCGTGCCGGTGGCCAAGGTGGACATGCCGCGCACGGTCGAATACGCCGGCGCCTTGCGCACCGCGCGGTACGGATCCACGCGCGGCGAGCGGGAGTACCTGGACCTGACCGGCGACATCGCGCGCGTGCTCGCCGAGCTCGAGACGAGCGACGACAAGGACCGCCGGCTGGGGATTGCGCAGGTGGCCCGCGCGCGGCTGGCGGTCTGGTCGCAGGAGCACTTCAACTATCGCTCGGCGGAGCTGCGCCAACTTGTTTCTCTCGTCGACGAGCTCATCGTCGAACTCCAGGCCGCCACCGGGGTGTCGCATTTCTCCCTGGATTTTGTGGCGCACATCGCGCCCTCGCCGGCCGTGCCGCTGATGGCGGCGCCCTCGTCCGTGGAATCGGTGGAGATGGCGCTGGCCGCCGCGGCCGCCACGGATGTTGGTATCGAGAGAATCACGTTGCTGCGGTCTGCCAGCCGGGTTGTGGCGGCATTGACCGAGGCGAGTCCCGCATTGCGCGACACGGTCGCGAAGGCACTGGACGAGGAGACGCGGGTGGACACCGCGTACCGCGCGCTCGTCAACACCGCGGTGACGCGCGCCGACATCGCGGTCCGGCTGGGCCTGCCGGCTGACGTCACGCGGCTCATCGCGCGTCTGAGGGCGGGCGATGCGCGCCTGGGTTATCGCCGCCCCAGGGAGGTGGCCACGGCGCTGCGGCGGTTGGAGTCGGAAGTGCTGGTGGCCAGAGTCCAGCGGTCAGGGCTCGATCGCTGGGCTGGGATGAAAGACCGGTTTCGCGCCTATGACGCGCGGGCGCGCGCGGTGCTGGACGGCTGGACGCGTCATGCGTCCACGCTCTCCGCGGTTCAGGAGCAGCGTCGTGCGACGCCGGCCAGCCTGGACGGCGCGGTTCGGCGGTTCAGCGAACTCGACCGCGCGTTGGCCGCGCTGCGGCCGCCACAGGAGTTTCGCGACGTCCACGCCCTCTTTCGGAGCGCCACTGAGCTGGCACGGCAGGGTCTCCTTCTGGGACAGCGGCTGGCCGTGGCGGCGAACACGGAGATTGCGCACAATGCGTCCGCGGCAGTGGCCGGCGCCCAGTTGTTGCGCGCGCAGGCGTTGGCCGACCTGTCGGCGGGGCTCAGACCCCGCACGGTGCGATGACACAACGTCGTCTCGTCCGCACGCTGGACCTCGCCGGTTTCCGGCGCGCCGTGTCACGCCTTGCGCTTGAGGGCGGCCCGCTCGACGCGCGGCGGCGGGTGGTGATTGTGCCGACGCGCGCGTCGGTGGAACTGCTGCGCCAGACGCTGGAGCGCGAGGCCCGCCTCGCCGGCCGCGCCACCGTGGTCTGGCCGGACATCCTGACGCGTGACGAGTGGATGACGCGGCTGCACCACACATTGCCGGACGCGCCCCGGCTGCTGGCACGCGTCGAGCGCGAAGTCCTCATGGCGGCGGCCGCGGCCCGCACGGCGGCGCGCCCGCGCATGGGCGGGGCGCCGTTCGCGCTGCGGCCGGGCCTGGTGGCCGTGATGCTGGACTTTTACGACGAGCTGCGGCGGCGGCTGCGCCCGGTCGGGCGATTCCGCCGCGCGCTGTTTGACGAGTTGAAGGTGGAACGGGGCAGCGACCGCGGCAGCGAGAGCCTCATTCACCAGACGGCGTTCCTGGGCCTGTCGTTCCTGGCGTACGAACGCGCGGTGGCGGCCGCTGGCGTCCTGGACGAACACGTCTTGCGCGCGCGACTGCTCGCGGCATCTCCGCAATGGCCGGTGGACCACGTGGTGGTCGCCGTGGCGGACCATCCCACGGATCCGCGCGGCCTCTGGCCGGCGGACTTCGACCTGCTCGGCCGCTGGCCGGGGCTGCGCGTGGACGTGGTCATGACCGATGACACACACGACGCGGGCTTTCGCGAGCGCCTGGAGCGGGAACTGCCGGAGATCGAGGAAACGCGCGAGGCGGGCGCGCCGTGGAGTCCCGTGGTGGTGCGTCCCGCCGGCGCCGTGGACGCGCAGTGGTGCCATCTCAGCCGCGATCGCGAGGAGGAAGTCCGCGATGTGATCCGCGCGGTCAGGGCGCGCGCGCGCCAGGACGGGCAGCCCGGACGCCTGGCGTCCACGGCGATCGTGTTCCAGCGCCCGTTGCCGTACCTCTATCTCGCGCGCCAGTTGTGCGCGGATGCGGGCGTGCCGTGCCAGGCGCTGGACGCGCTGCCGCTGGCCGGCGAGCCGTACGCCGCGGTCCTTGATCTGACGTTGGTCGTGGCGCGCACCGGGGGCACGCGGGAGTCGAGCCTGGCGCTGTTGCGTTCGCCGCTGTTGCGCGCCTCGGTCGAGGGCACCGAGGTCGATCTTCGTGATGCGGCGGCGCTCGATGTCGTGCTGGTGGCGCGCCGGGTGACCGGCGGTGCGGATCGCTATCCCGATGAGGTCGAGCGGTTCTTCGGCACGAAGGACTGGCGCGACCGCGTGGACGGCGCACGCGCGCGCCGGGCCGCCCGCGCGGCCGCCGACGCCGCTCGCGAGCTGGCGCCGTTTCAGCAGGCCGATACCGCATCCGCGCAGGTCGAGGCGATCGCGGCGTTCCTGCGCCGCCGCCAGCGGGGCCCGGACGAGGGGGACGACTGGCGCGAACCATACCTGCGTGCGCGTGCCGCGGTGCTGGGCGCGCTCGACGGCCTGGCCGCGGCCTGCCGGCGCCACGATGACCATCGCCGCGCGCCCGAGGACGTGGTGGCCGCGATCCGCCACGAAGTGGAGCGGCAGACGTTTTCCCCAGCCCGCGATCGCGCCGGCGTGCATCTGGTGGATGCCATCGCCGCGCGGTTCGGCGAGTTCGACCACGTGCATCTGGTCGGGCTCGTCGAGACGGATTGGCCGGAGCGTCAGCGCCGCAGCATCTTCTATACGAGCGGATTGCTGAAGGCCCTGGGTTGGCCGCAGGACGCGGACCATGCCGCCGCGCAGTTGGCGGCGTTCCGGGATCTGACCGGCCTGCCGTCCAGGACGCTGCATCTGCATGCGTTTCAGCTGGAGGGCGACGCGGTCGTGGGCCTGTCGCCGATGGTCGAAGTGGCCCGCGGCCTGCCGGCCGTGTTCGCCGACTGGTCCGTTCCCGTGCGCATTTTCAGCGAGGAGATGCGGACCGGCGAAGCCGACACGCCGTGGCTGGCCGCCCGCCGGCAGCGCCCGCCGCTCGACGATCCGGGTTACCGCGGTCTCAATCTGCCGCAGGCGCCCCAGGCGTACAAGGTCAGCCGGGTGGACCAGTACGTCACCTGTCCCTTCAAGTACTTCGCGGAGTCCGTGCTGGGTCTGCCCGAGGAACGGGAGGAGACCACCGGCCTCTCGCCGCTCGAGCGCGGCACGTTGCTGCACGACCTGTTCGAGCGGTTTTACCGCGCGTGGGACGCCGCCGGGCACGGCACCATCACTGCCGCGCGGCTACCCGACGCCGTGGCGCTGTTCACGTCGATGGTGCACGAGACCTGCGCGTCGTTGCCGGACGCGGATCGGGTGCTCGAAGAAACCCGGCTGCTGGGATCGCTGGTCGCGCGCGGCGTGGCCGAGCGGGTCTTCGAGCTGGAGGCCGAAGACGGCGGAGACGTGGTGGCCCGGCACCTTGAAGAAGCGCTCACGGGTGCGTTTCAGTTTCCCGTCCTGGGCGGATTGGACGAGGTCAGCATCGAGATCAACGGCAAGGCCGATCGCATCGACGTGTTCAGCGACGGCAGCCTGCGGGTGGTGGACTACAAACTCGGGCGCATGCCGGATCTGAAGACGTCGATACAGATTGCCACCTACGCCTGGGCCGCGCGGCAGCAGTTGCAGGCGCGCGATCACCAGCCGCATCCGGTGGCCGCGGCGATGTACCTCGCGTTTGGCGACGAACAGAAGCTGGACGGCCGGCTGGGCACCAAAGCCGATGCCGCCGTGGCCGTGCAGACCCGCGCCAGCGAGTTTGCCGGCGTCGTGGCCCGGATTGAAGCGGGCGAATTCCCCGCGCGCCCGCGTTCCACCAGCGAGTGCGGATGGTGTCGGTATGCGGGCGTCTGCCGCAAGGAATACCAGATGGAGGACGATGCAGCCGAGCCTGTTTGATCAGGGCGACGCCGAGGAGCCGGACGTTCCGCCGCTGGCGGATCAGGCGGCGCGGGACTTCGCGTCCGATCCGGCGCAGCACGTGGTGCTTGAGGCCTCCGCGGGCACGGGCAAGACGCGCGTGCTGGTGGATCGGTACGTCCGCCTCATTCGCCTGGGCATCTCGCCGCGGCACATCCTGGCGATCACGTTCACGCGCAAGGCCGCGGCCGAGATGCGCGAGCGCATTCTGGCCGAACTGCGCGCGGACGTGCCGGCGGCGGTGCTGGCGGAAATTCAGGTGGCGACCATCGACGCGTTCTGCTTCGGGTTGCTGCGTGAGTTTCCGCTCGAGGCGCGCGTCGATCCGGGATTCGAGATCGCGGACGAGACGGAGATGGCGCGGTTCGCCACCGAAGCGCTGGACGTGACGATGCGCATCGCGCGCGGGGTGGTGGTGCGCGACGATAACGTGCGGCTGCTGTTCACGCGGATCAAGGCGCCGACCCTTCACGCCGTGCTGGCCGCGCTGCTGGATCGGCGACAGGTCGCGCTGCCGGCGGTGGACGCGTTCGTCCGCCAGAAGGTGCGGGTCCAGACGGCCGACGAGGCCGCGGGTACGTTCGTGGCGGGCGTCGCTCGTCTCTTCACCGGGCGGGACGATTTCCTGAAGACCGGGCCGAAGGACATGCCGGAGTTCCAGTGGGTGGCGTCGGACGCGGCGAGGCTGGCCCGCGACCCGGCCGCGTTCCCGGTGAGCGACGTGCCGCAGTTGCAGCGGCGGCTGGAGCGGTATTTCCTGACGAAGAAGTACGAGGCCCGGAAGAAGCTGCCGGGGAACGCCTCGGACCATGCGACCCCCGCGCTTCGCAAGCGGCACGGCGAGGCCTTCCTCACGATGGCGCCCGACGTCGAGGCCGCGGTGGCCGCGCTCGAGCGCGATGTGGACGGGCTGCTGGCGCGCGGCCTGAGGACGGTCCTGACCATCGCCGTGCGGCAGTACGAGCGGCTGCTTGACGAGTACGCCGTCCTTGATTTTGCCGGGATGCTGGATCGGGCCGTCGCCCTGCTGGAACAGCAGGAAGAATTCGCGCGCAGCCGCCTGAAGCTGCAGTCGCGGTATCACCACCTGCTGGTGGACGAGTTCCAGGACACCAGCCGGCAGCAGTGGCGCCTGGTCGACCTGCTCATCGCGGCGTGGGGCGAGGGCGAAGGCGTGGCCGGCGGCCAGACCTCGATCTTCATCGTGGGCGATCGCAAGCAGTCGATCTACCGCTTCAGGCATGCCGAGGTCCGGTTGCTCGACGAAGCGGCGCGACGGATCGCGGCGCTCAGGCCCGGACGCCAGGTGCGCCAGGCCATCACCACGAACTTCCGCGCCGTCGCCGAACTGCTGGCGTTCGTGAACGTGCTGGCATCGGGCATGGAAGGCGATCCCGATCTGGACGAGCGGTTTGTGTACGCGGACCGCGATCGCTTTCCGGTGGGCGCGATTGCCGGCGGGGCCAGGCGTGACGGCCGTCCGGTGCTGGGCGTGGTCGCTTCGGAGTCCCTGCAGGCGTCGGCCGACGCCGTCGCCACGGAGATCGCGCGCATCCTTGCGGAGATGACGGTGCGCGATCGCACGGGGCCGCCGCGCGCGGCGCGCCCGGACGACATCGCGATTCTCTTCCGCGCCCGCGCCGGGCATCAGGTGTTCGAAGACGCGCTGGAGCGGCGAGGGATCCGGACCTATGTCTATAAGGGCCTTGGGTTCTTTGACGCGCCGGAGGTGCAGGATCTGCAGGCGCTGCTCAGGTTCCTGGCGCAGCCAGAATCCGATCTGCGCGCGGCCGAGTTCCTGCGCTCGCGCTTCGTGCGGGTGTCGGATGCCGCGCTCGCCGCGCTGGCGCCGCACCTGTCCGCGGCGGTGATTGGCGGCGACGATCCGGCCGTCGCGCTGGCGCCGGTGGATCGCCAGTTGCTCGCGTGCGCGCGGTCAGGCGCCCGGCGCTGGATCGCGCTGGCCGACAAGGTGCCGCCCGGCGAACTGATCGATCTCGTCATGCGCGAGTCCGCCTATGCCGTCGAGACGTCCGGCCGCCGGGCCCACCAGGCGCGCGAGAACGTCAAGAAGGTGCGGACGCTGGTCCGCAAGGTGGAGAACCGCGGGTACACGACCATCGGGCGGCTCGCCGAGTACTTCGAGACCCTGCGCGCGGGCGACGAGTCCAACGCGGTCATCGAGGCCCGCGGGTGCGTGAACCTCATGACCATCCACGCCGCGAAGGGGCTGGAGTTTCCCGTCGTGTTCATCGTGAACCTGCACGCGCCGGGCCGCGGTGGTTCGCAGGGCGTGTCGGTCATCGACCGCAGCGTGGATGGCGAACCGGAAGTGGCCTTCAGGTCCACGGCCGGGACCAAGCTCGAGGACCGGCGTGAACAGGAGGAGTTGCGGCGGCTGCTCTACGTCGCGGTGACCCGGGCGCGCGACGCGCTGTATCTGGCCGGCGAAGTGGACGACGACAAGGTACTGCGGGCGCCGAAGCGAAGCCTGGCGAACCTGCTACCGGTGTCGCTGCGCCAGGTTTTTACCCGCGCGTCGCTGACCGGGGACGCGGAAGGTTCGTGGGACGCGGCCGGTCAACAGTTCGCGGTGCGTGTGTGCCGCCCGGCCGCCGCCTGCGAGGCGCCCGCGCCGCCGCCGGCGCAGGGGACCGAGCCGGCAGACACCATCGCCAGCGACCGGGTTCCCCTCGTGAGCGACGCGCCGGTGGTCCGCAGCGTGACATCGCAGGATGACGGGCCGTCGCTGGCCGGAT